>SYHM01000059.1 GCA_005799205.1 Planctomycetia bacterium
CGCGGCGAGGAGTGCCACGCGACCCATGACGGTAAACCCGAATGCCGCGCCAAAGGTGATCATGAGGTACATGACTCCAGTGCGCGCCGCGCGACCGACGACACCTTTGTGCTCAACCGAAAAGAAGAAGTACGTCAGGCAGCAGAGCACCCCGACGACGAGCAGCACATTGGCGAGACTTGCCCAGAGTGTTGGAACGATCTCGACCGCTCCCGCAACATCGTTCTTGATCGCGATGAGCGGCTTGAAGGTCGCGACCGTCTGCGCCACGAGATCGCCTTCGATGTGACTGACGATCTTGAGCCCTGCTGTGACCCCGATGATGAATGCCATCGGCCAGAGGCTGATCCATCCACCAGATGGAGCGAGGCGCATGAGCAACATCACGCCGAGCACCAGTGCGAACGCCATCGCGACGACTGTTGGGGTCGAAGGGTCGGGAAGGCTCGGCATCACATGTGCGTGAACGAGCGCGGGAGTGAGCGCGCCGAACAACTTCGGAACAAGCGTGTCCCAGAATCCGATGACTCCCCAGTAGGCGGCTGAGACTCCGATGATGACTGCTTCAGCGAGGCGGTATCCAGGGTTGTCGCGGTAGAGGAATGAGAAAACTGCAAGAGTGAAGAACGCACCAAGCCAGAGACCAATGGTGTCTGTCCAACTGAATGCGACCTGTGTCTGAGTCGGATCAGCGCGCTGCGCCTCGAGATAGACCTTCGGATGCACAGGATGCCATTCGGTCCAACTGATGGTCGCTGCGGCTGTGCCTTTCTCTGCGTTCGCTGGCACTTCAACCCGCTGATCGAGTCGCTTCGAATAGGCGCGACCCATTCCATCACCGATCGACATTCGTACGCCGATCAGCACGATGATCACCGCGATGATGACCGACCATGTTCGTGCGGGGCTGCTCATGATGCCGCCTCGACGCTGCGCTTGCGCGACGCAAAGTATGCAAAGTTGCCTAGAAGAATCAGCGCGACCATCAACAAGTGCGCGCCAAGCTGTGGACCCATTCTGCGCTGCGCCTCGAGGTACTTCGCCGCAGGAGGCGCCGCCGCGCTGTCGTTTGGCGAAAGGCTCTCGTTGACGAGTGCTTCATACTCGGCGGCTCCCTTGATCGCCCCAAGCATTCCGGTCAACTGCGTCGGGTAGTACGGGAAGAGTTGTGGGGTTTGCACGCCGGTGCATCCTGTAACCATCTTGACTTTGCCGCCGCTCGACGAGACGACATACTGCACCCACTCCTTCGCGCCTGGGTATCCAGCTGAGATTGTGATCAGCAGTGGAAAGTCGCTCACCCGTTCGATGCCCTTGAGCGCGGCGACATCCCCCACCGCGGTCCCTCCCTTGGTGGTTGGGAAGGCTTTGCGGAAGTCAGTGAGAATCACCTTCATGACTGACTCGTTGCCCGATTGGAATCCGAGATTGACGTAGTCCACTCCCTCCTTGAGGTGTGGATAGTCAGATTGAATCACGCGCTTGATCGTTTGATCGATGAGCGTCGGCCCAAGCGGCCAGAGCGCAATGAAGACCATTCGATGACCGCGCGCAGCGCACTGATGCACGAGGCTCGTCGCCATCGGCAGCAACTCGCCGCCGCTGCCGGGGTCGAAGTCGAATGACAGAAGCACTGGGCTTCCCGGTGGAAGTGCATCGATGGCGTTGTAGACGGCGCGCGCGGCCGGAGTCGGTGTTTCAGGGAGTGTCTTGCCAGTGATCCCAATGATCAGGATCGGGCCGGCAACCGCGATCGCCATCGCAAGAAAAATCCACCGACGATCAAGGCGTTCGAGTATCGAAACGAGCGCGTTCATGAGTTAGTCGCCTGCTCCCATCCACGACCGATCGATGCCGAGCAGGATGCGCATGCTCGTTGCAGAGACTCCAAGGGCGATGCCGATGATGATCGCTCGGTTGCCCGCGGTGTTGAAGACCTGCATGATGTAGACCGATAGGTTTTCGAGCCTGAGCCCGCTCGCCCAGTCGGGGAGCCATCCAGTGAGTACGACGCCGGCAAATGTGCGACCGAGCAGAATGATGAATGCGGTCGAGAGCAACAGAATCGCTTCAAGGTTCTTCGCGCGAAAGGCTCGAAATGCAGCGCTGGCGACATAGAACGCGAGGAGCGCAAACATTGTCGCGGTGATCGGAACCAGCGCATAGGCGTAGATCCATGCGAACACGCCACCTTGCGCTTCTTTTTCGCCTGACCACGGAAGCGCCGCAAACTGAGGATTCGGCGCGACGCCAACTTTGCCGAGCCCGACGATGATCGTGATCGCAAAGCAGATGAGCGTGACGACTGCGAACCCCCACCCTGGATCGCGCCGCGAGACTTTGGCCAGATTGACTTTCGCGAGGCTTCCGGCACCCAAGATGAACGCGATCGCTGCGACCACATTGAAGACATCGCCGAAGGTCTCTCCAAGGCTCTCAGTGATTGGGAAGAACGCCGAGAGCAGCATCGCGAAGCCCGCGACGATTGCGATCCACATTGGAATCATGCGCTTCATGAGCCGAGGATTCCTTTGAGAGTTGAGAGTGCGCTGCCGGCGAATCCTCCCGGCGCGAGGGCCGCGATCGTCGCGAGCGCCACGCCGATGACGATCAGAGCGGCCGAGATTGCTTTGCCAGCATCCTGGCCCTTGAGCGATCCCATTTGGTCTGGTTCTCCGGAGAGATACGCGCTTGCGGCCATGAACTCTTCACCGATCAGTGTGTAGTCACAAGCTGCTACGAAGAAGGGCAACTGTGAACTTTCGGCGGTGCCAGCAATCTGGATCGCGCCAATCGAGTTGCCCGTCTCGGCGAGGATCAAGCTCTCTGCGAAGAAACATCCCATATAGAAGCAGGTCGCGGGCTTCTCGCGCACCATCCGTCCTGAGACATAGGCGACGAAGCCGAACTGCTCGTCTGTGATGTAGCGAATGAGATCGGCGTTGTACGCGTCGGGGCGTCCTGCCGCGAGATACGACGCTTGCACTGTTTCGCGCGCGGCTTCCATGACAAGCGAGCGACTCGTAGGCACTTCAATCGTCGCGTCGTATTCAGCGGCGGTTTTTGAGACATGTCCGAGCACCGTAATGCCAGCGACCGTCTGAATATTGTCCATGTCCTGGATGCC
>SYHM01000060.1 GCA_005799205.1 Planctomycetia bacterium
GCGTCGACGACCGCGGCGTTTCCACCAGGAAGAATGAGAGGATCGTTGTCGGCCATCCCTCGCACCCATGCGCTCCATCCGCCTGCGTGATCGCTCTCGACAAGTCGCGCGAACGCGCCGATGTGCCCGCGCGTGGTGCCAAATCGTGGATCGGCGAATGCGATTTGCCCCTTCCATTTCGGCTCGACGAGTTCGAGCATCGACTTGGGGAGATCGGCTGCCGCCGTCCGCGCAGGGTCGTACACGAGCACCCGCACGCGCGGAGCGAGTCCATACCAACGCCCAGATGCCCCACGCAGGTTGGCGGGTAACTGATCGGCGCGGCGACTTCGCCACGGATCGACCAGAAACTCCTGCGCAAGCTGCGCGGCAACGAAGCACTCACCAGACCAGAAGACATCTGCGCGTGGTGCATCGCGCTCGAGGCGAATCATCGCCGCGAGTGCGGTCGCCTTCGAATTCTCGCTGTCGTAACGCGCGAGCACGGTGATTCCAGTCGATTTGGAAAAGGACTCGAGGATTGGTCGCGCGATCGACTCGTCGGTGCTGACATAGACAACGACTTGGCGCTCAAGAGGAACACCGTCCCCAACAGGCTCAGGGGCTGGAGGCGACGAACGATTGCACGATGCGATGCACGCGACACAGATCAGCACCACCACGCGGTACACCATCGCGCTCACTTGGGTGGTGAGGTGCCTTCCGCAGCGGTGCTCCCGGGAGTTTTCGCAGCAGTTGGCGCCACGGGCTGGGCGCTCTTGGCGTCAATCTTCTTCTTCAGATCCCCAAAGTAGTGCTTGTGCACTTCGCGCAGGTTCGCTGGAACTGGGTCCTCTTCAGTCCCCTCCTCAAACCCCTGCCCGATCTCGCCCGAGAGCTGTTGCAGGGTCGCGCGGCTCTCGCCCACAACCGGAGGCGCGTCCACAAGCTGTCGTGCAATGACATCGCCCCCGAGCGACTCAACCTTCTCTTTGCGCGCCTTCGTGCCAGTGGCCGTCGCTTCCTTCGTGCGCTCTCCACCAAACCCCCGTGCGCGATTCGCTCCCATCGATGACTGCCCTGCTGAGTCACTTGAGGATCCGCCGCCCGAGCAACTCTTCGAACATTGCGAACGTGCGCTTTCAGCGTCCTTCATCAGTTCATTGAGCATCTCCATCTCGCTCAGTGATTCGCTCGCCATCGCCGCGGCCCCTTCGCTGCCAGAGGGACTCGACGCGGACGATCCTGATTGGCCAGACTTTCCCCCCTTCCCTCCAGACTTGCTACCACCGTTCTTGCACTGCGAGCACATCGACTCACATGCCTTGGCGATCTTCTCGAGTTTCTCTCCTGCCTTCGACTCGGCAGCAATGGCCTGCTTGAGCGCATCTTTTTGCGCCTGATTGAGGTGCTTGGCGCCTTCCACCGCTGCCTTCGCGGCTTCTGGATTCTTCGCGAGCGCTCCGTCGAGACCTGCGCTCTCAAGCGCCTGCTTCAGGGCATCACGCGCCTGTGCTGCGTCCTTCAACTGCTGTGCGAGGTCCGTCAGTTTCGCGGCGAGTTCTTCGCGCGACTTCTGATCCATCGGTTCTTCGTCAAGACGCTTTTGAAGATTCGAGAGTTCTGCTTTCGCTGCCGCCGCATCGCCCCGCTTTAGAGCCTCGGCGAGCTTCTGCAGCGGACCGCTTTGCGAGGGTTCGATACGACTGAGTGCCTCTTTCATCGCTTCGAGCTGCTGTGCTTGTTCGCCAGCAAGCAATTGATCAAGGCGCTTCGAGAGTTCGTTCACCTGACGTGTTGTCTCACGGCGCACCTCTTCTGGCGAGTTCAGTTGCTCGTCTGAGAGGTCCGCGGCGAGTGGCTTGTCATCTTGGGTACCCGCGACCGCCTTTGAGAGTTCTGGATTCTCAGCGAGTGCGACTTGGATCGACTCAACCTGCACCTTCGCCGCCTCTCGTGCTGCCTGCAACTCAGATTCAGCGACAGAATCTGCTTGCGCGATGTTTGCCAGCGAGAGCGCTGGGACGAACCACCACACGGCGGCCGCAGTCACAGCGAGCAGTGGACCGATCCACCAGCGCTTTGGGCTTTCGATGGGAAGCGCGCGCGGAAGCGCTTCGCCGAAGCGGCGATCTCCTGCGACCCGCAAGCCGTCCTCGATCGCGGCACGCGCAAATGCATCTGTTCGATCGGCGAGCGCAATGGCAGTTGAAAGCCGATCGTGCAACTTCAGCCTCACATCGAGAATCGAAGCAACTGCAACATCTCCACCGTCGCCGCGCCGCGCGAAGTAGGTGAATGCCGCAAGCGAGATCAGTGCACAACCAGTCGCGATCAAGAACCACACTCCGCCGTCCCGAGGGGTATTGAGCCACGGGGCGCCAAGTTTGGCGCCGCTGACGATCCCACACAGCGCGATCCCAACCGGAAGCGCCCCGCGAGCAAGGTTGTTCACGACATCTGCGAGCAGCAATCGCCTGCGTGCTCTTGAGACGAGTGCCTGAATTGGAGTGAGGTCGTTCATTCGTAGAAGCACACGCGATCGTGGCTCTCTCTCGCTAGGATAGCTCGGATGCGCACGCCCGCTCTGTTGTTTCTGCACCTTGCATTGATCGGTACCCCAGTTGTCGTGCCCACGACACTGCTCGCGCAAACCGCTCCGGCCGATGACGATGTGACACAACCCGCTGGCGCCACGCGAACCGCCCAGTCCGACGCGAAGTTGCGATCTGCCGAGCAACGCATCGCCGACCTCGAAGCAAGAATCGATGAACTTCGAGCGCAGTTAGCAGCACAGCAACGCTCAGCGACCGCTGCGACAGAGTCGCCGTCGACGAACGGTGCGGAAAATCCCGCAACCCAAGCGCCGACCGTCACTGCGCCAAGTGGCGACCCACAACCAGCTGAACCTCCAGTTCCAGCGCACGCGACTGAAGCAAATGACGTCACAAGCGCAGATCCGTACGCGACTGCCGCAACCTTCGTCGCAGAGCTGCAGCGCCGTTACGTCGAGCGTTTTGGCACTGGCTCGGCGACAGTTCCGACCGACCTTGACACGTTCGATGCGCGAAGTGCGGATATCCGTCGGTGGTGTGCGATCCAGAACAATGTGCTTGCGCAACCAATCGAGTGGACCGTTCGAGTGCTGCGGGTTGAACCTGCCAAGGGTTCAATCGCCAATGTAAGCCTGCTCTGTCGGGCGCTCTCGCCGAGCGGGGGCGAGATTGGCGGTGACTTCCGCGCGGAGCTCGAGGGAGAGAGCGCCCGAACTGCTCTGAGGGAGGCGCCGGCGGATGCGCCGTTTCTGCTCAGCGGCGTCATTGACGCGCGACTGTCCTATTCGGCAGAACACGCGGATGATGGAGTCTGGCATCGCGGGGGAGTCTTCGTCGGCCCTCACTGTGTCTCACATTGGGGGATCAAGGGAACTCACATCGTGCACGCACCTCTTGGGACGGGTTCCACCCACGAGGAAGGGGAAGGCGCGACGCCAGCAGTTGAGCCTGCGCCAGAAGAGACCACTCCACAAGAATCACCAGCTCCACTGACCATGCCCGAGGCTGGTGACGAGAGTGCGAGTGCCACAGCGACGGATTCGGTCACCAGGCCTTCAACTGATGTAGACCCCGTGCGGGTGCGCCCAGCGTCTCCGGATGCACTCAAAGAGCGTGCGCGCATTCTTGCGCAGGCACAAGCGGCGCTTGCCGCGCAAGCCGCAGCCGACGCGCAAGCCGCAGCCGACGCGCAAGCCGCAGCCGACGCGCAAGCCGCAGCTGACGCGCAAGCCGCAGC
>SYHM01000061.1 GCA_005799205.1 Planctomycetia bacterium
CGGTATTGCCTTCGACATCTCGCAGAAGTTCGCGCGGCCGACATGGCCGCGGCGCTCGCCTTTCGCACGCTTTTTGGGCTCATACCGGTGCTGTTTGTCGCAACACTCGTCACTCGCTCACTCGCGGGCGATCGGTTCCCCACGTTCGTGAAGTCGCTCGCTGGCATGGCGGGTCTCAACGACATCGGACTGAATGTGGCCACCGACGGAGCCGAGGGGGTGCAGAAACAACAACTCAGCCTCTGGATCGAGGAACTCGTTCGATTCTCTGCGTCGCTCGACCTCTCGACCCTCGGGCTGATCGGTTTTGGCGCAGTGCTCTTTTCGGCGCTCTGGCTCATCGTCGCCATCGAGAACACATTCAACCTCGTCTGCCGCGCACCCAATGCGCGTCCTTGGAATCGACGAATCTTGGTCTATTGGTCGGTGCTCACGCTCGGACCGATTCTGCTTGCGACGATCCCACTGCTTGATGGTGAGCTGCGCCGATTCATGAACGGCGAGATGTCGCTGCCAACGACCTATGTGTGGTTGCGACCGATCTTGGGGTTCATGCTTCTGTTCGCACTGCTCTTTTTCTCATACAGCGTGATTCCAACTCAGCGAATGCGCTGGAAGACCCTTGCCGCTGGGGCACTCGTTGGAGCCATCGGACTCGAGCTCGGCCGACGATTTCTCGGCATCTATATGGACCACGCCTTCACCGTGAACCGACTCTACGGATCGCTCGGACTCGTGCCAGTGTTCATGTTCTGGGTCTACACAATGTGGCTGATCGTGCTTTTTGGACTGCAAGTCAGCTCGTTGCTGAATGCGCTCATGAGTGACGAGCGCGTTCGAAGTGCGATTGGGAAGCACGCGGCATCGTTCGAGCCTGCACTCGCGGTCGGCGCCATGGAGTGGATTTGCGCCCATTATTCGTCAGGTACACCGGCGACCGTGGTTCGCCTTGCAGAACACTTGCGAGCTGATCTCTCGACGACGACGCGGCTGACGGCTGCACTTGCGGAGTCTCACATGATCGTGCAGGTAGCAGATGGAGGACTCTTGATCCCCTCTCGCCCCTCCGACGCGCTGCTCGTACGCGAAGCGCTTGAAGTCGGACTGCGACTCGCTGGTGAACGACCGATCACATCCGACGCACGGTTGTTCAATACACTGCGCGATGTTCAGTTGCATGCAGTTGACAATCAGACATTTGCGGATCGTGAGACTTGCAAAATCTCTCGGGTTACCGCAGAATTGAATGGCATTCGCTCATGACCCCAGGCATTCCAGCATCCTCCGCGAAGTCATTCGTGACTCTCACCACGAAGAACAAGCACCTGATCGCACGGTTCGATGCCGTCTCGATCGGGCCGCGCGAAGCAACCGCGATTGCGGGAGAGGTCGCCACGGCGCTCGGGACCGCCGTCAAGGGAAAGTGCCTTGTCATTGATCTATCGCGAACGAACTCGCTCTCAAGCATGGGGCTGGGGCTCTGCGTCGACTTGCGCAATCGCGCGGTGGATGCGGGACTTCGCCCAGTGCTCACAGGGATGAATGTGCATCTTGCCGATCTCTTTCAGATGATGCGCGTCGATCGACTCTTTGCCATCGCGACCACGACCACCGAAGTTGAGCGCTTGCTGCTGTGAGACAACGAGCGCCCGCTGCTGCGTGTTGCCTCGTCGCGTCGGCGCTGCTGGGAGGGTGCTACGAGAAGGTCATTCGCGTGAAGACTGGCGATCGCACCACTGAGGTTGCAGACCCTGACTTTAACGAATCGTCAACTGCACTTGACGAAGTGATGTGGGGACCCGTTCCAAAGGGGCACGACCCAGCGACCTACTACCGCAAGAAGAAGCAATTGCTCGCCCAGTAGCGCCCGGAAGTCCCGCCGCGTTAGACTGCAGTTCTATGGGTCTGGAAACCGCACTGCCAACCGACAGCGTCTTGACGACGAACCTCAATCGCGTTGTGAACTGGGCGAGACGATCAAGTGTCTGGCCGATGCCGTTCGCAACCGCCTGCTGTGGAATTGAACTGATGGCGACTGCGTGCTCGCGGTTCGATCTCGCGCGGTTCGGTGCTGAAGTGATGCGTTTTTCTCCGCGGCAAGCTGATCTCATGATCGTCGCGGGGCGCGTCAGCGTAAAGACGCTTCCCGTCCTCCATCGCATCTACCAGCAGATGGCAGAACCGAAGTGGGTGATTTCGATGGGGGCATGCGCTTCAACCGGAGGGGTCTTCGATACCTACGCGGTCGTGCAGGGAGTGGACCAATTCATGCCAGTCGATGTCTATGTCCCGGGATGCCCTCCGCGACCTGAGATGCTCATCGAGGGAATCATGGCGATCCAGCGCATCATTGACGCTGACCAGATCCCGCGCGATCCAACGGGCAAGCGACTCGCGCTCAACATCGCGATCGCTCCTAACTACGAACCGCGAACTTCACCTCGGCCAGTCACGGTCGGCGCGACCTAAACGGTCAGGTGCAAGCTGCGACAGCGGGAGCGCGAAGCTTGCGAACGAATGCGTCGACGCGAGCGATCCCCTTCCTGATCTGCTCAGGTGAGCATGCAAACGAGA
Source organism: Planctomycetia bacterium (assembly GCA_005799205.1). Taxonomy (GTDB): domain Bacteria; phylum Planctomycetota; class Phycisphaerae; order Phycisphaerales; family SM1A02; genus F1-60-MAGs104. The sequence continues at coordinate 2,575 of SYHM01000061.1, forward strand.
ATCGCACGTGTTCGCGTGCACATGCTCCAAACTCCTCGCCAGGCACAACCGCAACGTGCGCCTCTTGCAAGAGGGCGTCTGCAAAACTCTGCGCTGAGTCGATCGTGGCCCCCGCTGGCGATGTGCGACCAAAAAGTTGGCTGACATTCGGAAACGCATAGAACGCACCCGTCGGCTGCACCGAATGGACCCCAGGAATCGCTTGCAGCAGTTCATGCATCAGGA
>SYHM01000062.1 GCA_005799205.1 Planctomycetia bacterium
CGCGCGCACTGCGCCCAGATCGCTGGGTCCATCCAGATGTGTGGATCGGGATGCGCACCTGCACCCTCTGCACTGAGTCGCTGCGCCTCATGAAGCGACGCCCCAGCGTCGATGACCAGTCGACCACGCGCGCGAATCCGCGCGAAGACTTCTCCCATTCGACCCTCAAGCATGAGTCCGTTCGCAACGACGGCATCACAACCAGCGAGCGCCCGAACATCTGACACCGTTGCCTTGTAGAGGTGCGGGTCGACCCCCTCACCCATGAGCGTCTTGACATCGGCGAGGTCGCCGACGATTCGCTTGCACATGTCGCCGATCATGCCCGTTGTTGCCACGATGTTCAATCGTTGCGCACCTGCATCTGGGGGGGCCTGCATTGCGCACTGCGCCGCAACGCCTGCGAGCACGAGCAACCATCGACAGCGGCGCGCAAATGTAGCCATGGCTACATCATAGGCATTTCGCTCGCTCGCGGCAACGCTAGAATTGGGGTAATGCCAGCCTCTTCTGCCCGCGAACGGTTCGCAAAAACGCGACGAGATCACGCGTCTGAGACCTTTGAGGACTACACCGAGGCAGTGGACGACATCTGTGCACACACCGGAACATGCCGCGTGCGTGACCTGGCGCGATTTATGCGAGTCTCGCATGTCACGGTTGTTCGAATCGTCGGACGACTCGTCGCCGAGGGGCTCGCGTGCAAGGATCGGCACGGTCCAATCACGCTCACCCCGACTGGCGCACGGGTCGCGCGCGCGGCACGGGCGCGTCACGCAACGGTCTTCTCGTTCTTGCGTGCGATCGGGGTGCCGGCCCTCCAGGCAACCCGAGATGCAGAGGGCATCGAGCATCACACGAGCGACGCAACGCTTCGCGCGATGAGGCGCTACCTCGCGCGCGTCAACCGCTCGTCACAAACCGGTCCATCATCGCGTCGATCCGATGCACCGCCTGCTCGACGCGCGCGCGAGTGATTCGACCCGAACTGAGTGCCTCAGCGAGCGCGGCGACCACGTCGCGCTGCCGATCAAGTCGATGGCAGACGAGCACGCAGTCCACACCAGCGGCGATCGCGCGCACAGCGGCTTCTCCTGTTCCCATCGAGTCCGCAATCGCCCCCATCTCAAGACAGTCGCTGAAGACGACGCCGTTGAATCCGATCTCGCGTCGAAGCACACCCTCGATCACCTTGCCACTCATCGTGGCTGGCACTCCCGCTTCGACCGACTCGAAGACAACGTGCGCCGTCATGATCGACGCAACATTCGCGCGGGCCGCGGCGACGAACGGCGGCAGTTCGATTGCGCGCAATCGTTCGATCGGGTGCGGCAAACGTGGAAGCGCGAGGTGAGAATCAACGTCGGTGTCTCCATGGCCAGGAAAGTGCTTTGCGCACGCCGCCACTCCCCCCGCTTGCATCGCACCAATGAAGGCAGTGGCACAGCTCGAAACCGTCGCGGGATCGCGACTAAACGACCGTTCTGCAATCACAGGATTTGCAGGATTGCTATCGACATCGACGACTGGCGCGAAATTGAGATCGATGTGCGCCGCGCGCAACTCGCGCGCGAAGATCTCGCCCACTCGAGCAGCCTCTCTCGCGCCCGCTCGACCGACCTCGCGCATCGCCGCGATGGCCGTCATGCCATCGCGCAAACGCACAACTCGACCCCCTTCGTGATCGATCGATACGAACACGCGTCCTTGACCCGCGTCAGCAGCGCACTGCTTGACCTCAGCCGCGATGGTGGCGAGTTCGCAGTGGCTCGTCGCGTTGCGTGCGAACAAGATGACTCCGCTGACGCCAGCGGCGATCATCTCTCGGGCCGCATCGTTGAGCACCGGACCATCGAATCCGATGCACATGAGGCGCGCCACCAAGCGTCGATCTGCGTCAGTTGCCATGCGCTCAAAGGTAGCCGCTCGCACGCCACTTCATTCGCGCACCCCTTCACCCCGCCGACCCGATTTGCTGTAGAGATAGTGACGTGCAGCTCTCCTCGATGACCCGCGCAATACGCGAGCGCAACTACGCGACGTTCGCGATCGGATTCGCTTGCTCGGGGTTTGGACTGCAGATGCTCACGACGGTGATCCTGTGGGATCTCTGGCTGCGAACGCACGATGCGTTCGTGCTGGGTATCGCCGGACTCGCGCGCGCACTTCCTGTTGTCGCGCTTGCGCTTGTGTCTGGGCACTTTGCTGATCGACATAGTCGGACGCTCATTCTTGCGTTCACTCAGTTTGGATTCGTGCTCGTCTGCGCTGCGTTCGCGCTCGCCAGCGCGTGGCACGCGCCGATCTGGGTGTGGTATGCGCTCTTGGTTGCGTCGGGATGCGTGCGCAGCTTCAACGGCCCAAGCCGCAGCTCGCTGCTTCCCCTACTCGTTCGCCCCGAGAACTTTGAAAACGCCGTTACATGGAATAGCGGCATCTTTCAGGCGGCAGCCGTGCTCGGCCCAATCTGCGCTGGAGTGCTGCTCGGACTTGAGATTCCGAGCTGGCTGATCTTTCTGCTCTGCGGCCTACTGATCGCAGTCATGGGTGTGCTCGCGCTGCGGCTGCGTCCTCGCGAAGAGGCGCGCGCGCAGGTCTCACTCACGCTGAGTTCAATGCTCGCGGGCATGAGCCACATCTATAAAGAGCGTGCGATTCTCGCGACACTGACGCTCGACCTTCTAGGAGTGCTGCTCGGAGGTGCGACGGCGCTCCTTCCGATCTATGCGGACGAGATTCTCGGCGGTGGGCCGCTGCTTCTTGGATGGCTCAAGGCCGCCCCCTATATCGGCGCCTTCGTCATGGCTGTCTGGATCGCGGCCCGCCCGCGCATGCGCTACGCCGGGCCGGCTCTGCTCGCGTCAGTCGCGATCTTCGGGCTCTGCATGATCGTCTTTGGACTCTCAACGTCGATCTGGATCAGCCTGCTCGCGCTCTTCATCTCTGGAGCAGTTGACAACGTCAGCGTGATCATCCGCCACACGCTCGTGCAGACGCGCACACCCAATGAACTGCGCGGGCGCGTGAGCGCGGTGAACTCTCTCTTCATCGAGTGCAGCAACGAATTGGGAGCGTTCGAGAGCGGGCTCGTCGCGCGGTTCTGGGGCCCCGTCATGAGCGTCGTCAGCGGCGGCATCGGAACGCTCATCGTCGTTGGCGCGATTGCTGGCGTCTTTCCAGAGCTGCGAAGACTGCGAACGATGGTGCAGCAAGAGCCCGACCAGACGACCTGAGGGTCGTCCGATCGGCGGTCTTGCGAACCCTTCGATTGTCCTGACCGAATCAGCTGTTGTTCGACGCGCTCGCGCCGTGATGAGCTGCGCAATTCGCCTGCACCGCCGCTTCGTCGCCAGTGATCATCGCGTGAAAGACCATCGATGGCACAGCAAGAATGCGAGCTGGATCGCGCTCAATGATCGAATTGAGCAGAACGATGTTGGTGATGTCGGTCCCAGTGGCGCTATCCACCACTTCAACCTGACGTCCACTGCGAACCGTCTCGTGAAGTTCAGACGCGGTGATGAAGGCGCTGCGGCTGGTGTCGTAGAGACGACGGTTCGGGTACTTGCGAATACGAATGATGTCTTTGATCATGGGGGGCGAACTACCTAGAAAAAGTGTGCGAGTGCAACAATCGCCACGGGGGGGGCGTGGCTACCTAGTTCCTGCCTATTCGCACAAACGAGTCAATGGATTCGGTCAATTCGCAATTCTCTAAAACTTGCCGAAATCAATTTGCGTCAACCGATCCCGTTGGAACAATCACCGCAACACCGTAACTCATTGGTGGAACATCAGCCCCTGTACGCGGCTGCAGCGAAATGTTTGAAGTCGCAGCGATTGGACCGAATCGCGCGAGGTTGCTGGGAACAGGCGATCCCCCGCGCCATACGAGCAACGCCCCCTCGTGCGCGATTCGAGCTGGGTCGATCCAGGGTGAATGCGACTCGATGCCATCGAGCAAGACTGCGGGGTGAAACTGACCGTATGCCGCGATGTTTCCGGCGCTGAACATGTCGCCGATGACGATGGTCAGCGGAACAGGAGATCCGCTTGGCAAGTCGCCGACGGTCGCGGTCCAGAATCGTTCTGCCTCATGGGCGAGCGCCTCACCAGGATGCTTCACGTTCGCGATTGCTCCATTGATGTATGGCCGCACGACATTACGTGTCAATGCAACGGCAAGCACGATGGTGGTGAAGCACACCCAGGCGACCCACAGGGCGCGAAGTCCACCTGAAAGAATCGGACGGGTGATCCAGAGCACGCCAGCGAGTCCCACAAATGAAAACCACGGGAGCGCCCACAGACCGAGCAGACGCAGGTTGAACGCCCCCGAAAGCCCCATCGCCACGGCGACCGGAACGATGACGATGAAGGGGTAGTACGCGCGCGCGAGGTCGCTCGACGCGGCCGATGGTGACGCTTCAATCGTTGCGTCGCGCGTGGTGTTGGTCGCACGCGAGAAGAGCGCATACAGGAAGACCCAGACGCCACCGAGAGCGCCGATGGTGGCGGCGAAGAACTCAAGCGGAGATGTGACGCGACCCCACCACGGCTCGGGCTCATGCTGCCTTGTGAATGGAGTTTGAAGGGTGCTGAAGTCAGTCTGCCACATGCCATACACATGTGGAGCGATCGTGATGAGGCCTACGAGGATTGCAATCCATGGACCGGCGCTCTTCCACGCCGCGCGGCGCTCGCGTGAAGTGAGCGTGAAGAGAAACACCGCCACTGCTGGAAGCGCCGCTGAGTACTTGCCGTACACGGC
>SYHM01000063.1 GCA_005799205.1 Planctomycetia bacterium
GAACAACTGAAGTGCTACCCTGCAGGCAGTGAACCAGTTCGCGCATGGTTCGTTCGAGATTTTTACCCCTCCCGCGAGCCGCCGAACCGAGGCGATCACTGCAGTCTTTGGCGGATCGCGACAGCGTGCAGCGCGATCGATTGAGCGCGGCGGTGCCGCCGAGGACGAGCTGCTGCTTGCGGTTGAGGGCCCATGGGGTGACATCTCTCAAGCCGCGCTCTTGACGCGGACCGCGGGGCGCACAGCGATGCTCTATGCAACCTCCCCTCGCACGGCACTCGACGGCACGTGTGGCAGTGCGCTCATACAACGAGCAATCGCTGCAGCGCCACGCCTCGACGCTCGAATTGTGCAGTCGCTCGTTGAACCCGAGCACAATCAAGCACTCTCGATGTTTCTACGCGGTGGCATGCGCGCGATCGGAACCTTGTCCTACCTCGAACGACCCTCGACAACCGTGGGAAAGGGTCTCGTCAAGGTCCCCCACGGAGTTGCGATTCGACCGTGGATGCGCCAAGAGCGCGCACTCCTCGAACAACTTCTTGACGAGACCTACATCGACTCACTCGACTGCCCTGGCCTCGCAACCATGCGACCCACAGCCGAGATCCTCGACGGGCATTTGCACACAGGAATCATGCATCCCGATCTGTGGTGCATCCTTGAAGTCGATGGCAAGCCCTGCGGAGTTTCGCTTGCGAGTGAGATCCCATCAGCGAATTGCATCGAACTTGTCTACTTTGGCCTTGCACCGCGGGCGCGCGGACGTGGACTTGCAGGAGTACTCCTCGACAGCGCCTGCGCGAGCCCACGACTCCACGGCAACCTCTCGCTTGCACTCGCCTGTGACGAACGCAATCACCCAGCCATGCGGCTCTACGAATCTCGTGGTTTTTCGATGCGCGTGCGTCGGACGGCGCTTGTGGCACTGGCTGGAACGTAACGCGGCGGCGGATTGTCACCACTTATCCACGCCTCGTGGACAACTTGAACTTTCACGCTCGGCAAAGATTTCATTCGCGCGTTACGGCGCGTGTTCAGCATGGGTTAGCAATCGTCCAGAAAAACTTCGTCGAGGCCACTCCCAAACGGCAGTGCTGATGGGATACCTTTTTCATGAGCACCTCAAGGACGATCGTGCGAATCGCTTCGAGCGCTGGTGACGCCGTCAGGGCACCCGTGTTCGAAGCGCGATCGTGAAAGGACTCGCCAATCCATCTACGGCACTTCGGGGATCGAACACCGACGACGGTGCACGCGATCCCCTTGGTCTGCGAGAGATGGAGAGATGGTGGATCGAGTCGGTCCTACCTGCGGTGTGTCTGTTTGATTCGACGCGTTCAATGGGATTCGAACCTCCTTGGGAGTCATGATGATCGAGACCGCACACGCGAACTGCCAACTCGCATCGAGCACTGAGCAATCGCTCTCGCAGGTGCGTGAGACCTTGTGTGAATTGATTGGCCGACGCAAGTACGAACTGTGGTTTGATGGAAGCACATGCACAGAACTTGTCAGCGAAGATGGCTTCAGCGGTGATCGCATCGCGGTGCGGGTCACCGCACCGAGTGCCTTCGCTGCCGATTGGATCGAGCGGAACTTCCGAGTTGCGTTGGCCGACGTCGCAGTTCGTGTCTGTGGACCCCAGGCCCGTGTCATTATTGCCGTTGCTCCAGCGCCAGTGTGCAGACCCGCGGCGACACGCGCGGGGCGCCCTCGGACCGACTTCGAAAGCGTTCGAGCACAGGATGACGCAGCGACGGCGCGGCAGCGCGGCGTGCACGTGCTTCCCAGCGCCGCTCTCGCGCGAGCTCCGCGAGGTCACACTGAGCATGAAAGTGGCTGGAAGCGTTTCGAGGAGTTTCTAGTTGGAAACTCAAACCGGCTCGCGTACGAGAGCGCGCGCCTGATGGCAGAGGGACCGACCGATGCGATGCGACTGCTCTTTCTTCATGGGTCGTGTGGGGTTGGGAAAACACATCTGCTGCAGTCAATCTGCCGCCGCTCCCGAGAACTGCATGGTTCGGCAAAGTTGCGCTATGTCACTGGCGAGCAGTTCACAAATGAGTACATCGCCGCGATTCGCGAGGGGGCAATCGAGTCATTTCGAAAGAAAACGCGAAAGCTCGACCTGCTCGTCATCGATGATGTGCACTTTCTTGAGAACAAGACCGCGACGCAGTCGGAGTGCCTCCACACCATCGACGCAATCGGCTTTCAGGGATCTCGCGTGGTTCTTGCATCCGATGCGCACCCCCGCGAGATTGCTAAGTGCAGCCCCGGTCTCGTGAGCCGCTTTCTCTCTGGGATGGTTGTCAAGGTGGACGAACCCGATCGAGCGATGCGCGTCGCGCTCGTAAGTCGACTCTGTCAGCGCCGAGGGTTGACTCTCGCACACAGCGCGATTGAGACCATCGTCGATCGTTCCGGCTCGAGCATTCGAGAACTCGAGGGGGCAGTCATGACCGTGGCCGCCTTGCGCGCCCTTGAACCATCGGCTGAGGGGAACGGCGGAATCCTCGTTGAGCGTGCGCTCGGGCGCGGCCTCAGCCCGCAGGCTGGGCGACCAGTTCGGATCGGCGAGATTGTGCAGGCGGTTTGCACCGTGATGGGGATCGAACGCGAGGAGCTGCTTGGAGGTGGGCGCCATCGTCGCCTTGTGAGCGCTCGTGGACTTGCGTCCCACCTCGCGCGATCGATGACCACTCTCTCCTATCCGGAGATTGCACGAGCGCTCGGGAGATCGAGTCATTCGACCGTGCACGCCGCCGCGCTTCGGTTTGCATCGATGGCTGGTGGGGGCGAGTTGCTCGCGACTCGCCTCGACACCCTGACCGTTGCCGAGGCGATCGAACGCACACGACTCGAGGTGCTGCGCGTTCAGCGCGGATCATGAGCGTGGAGTCAACTCGTTACACTTTGGTCTGTGTGCTCCCACTGCCGACTGCTGACTCGACTTGACCTCGTGGGATGCCTGATCGCTAGCGTGATTTGCTGCGGAGCGCTTGCTCAATACAACCGAACCGATCACTTCGACGGCGCAATTGCAACGTTGCAGCGCTGCGCTTCGCCTTCTCCAACTGGCGAGCATCACACGCTCATCGTGTCGCTGAGATCGCTCAACGACCCGAGCCTGCGCCCGTTCTATGAGGCCCTGACGCGGTCCTCGAATTGGAGTTCGCGAGTCGATGGCATCCTCGGGCTGGCAGAACTGTCGAATCCCCGCACCGTAGACCTTGCGCTCGTGAATCGACTCTCTGCATCCGAGGACCGATCGACTGCGATCCGCAACGCCATCGGACTTCATCTGATCGATCCGAAAACCATCCGGGCACTGCTCGACACATCAGATCTTCCATCAATTGATCGCGTGATTCTGAGCGGAGACCTCCATCGTCAGGGGGAAGCGTTCGACGGAGCTGCGCTGCGAGAGGCTGCGAGCGATGCCTCCGATGAGATCGCGGGATTGGCTGCGGCACTGATGCTGCAAGCAGGAATTGGTGCCCCGTGGGATGTATTCATCGAGCGACTCTCGACCCGCAGCCCCGAAGTCCGAAACCTTGTTGTCCAAGAGCTTGCTCGTGCGGCTTTGCTTTACTCGATTCGTGCGATCGTCAACCCGCTCATTTCGCTTGCAGGTGATGAAACCTACACAGTTCCAACGCGCATGATGATCATCGGTTCTGCACTGGCGCTCGAACCCGAGCTCGGCCAACGCAACTGGAGTCAGTTGGTTGCAGCGAACCGCCTTCAATCGACGCTCGTTCGCGCGGGACTTCAACTGATGGCTCAAGAGAAGCATGTCGGGAGCGGCATGGGGGCAGAGATTCGCAATGGAGATCCCCTCGTCGAAGCGATCGCCAACGCCGTCGATGCCAATGGCGCTGACGATCCAACAGCGCTCGCCCAGGCTTTGATCGCCGTCATTGATGTCGCAAACCGGACAAGTGCCGAGTGGGCGGTGCGGAGGGCCGCTGCTCTTCCGCCAAAGGTTGGTGCGGACGTCTTTCGCCATCTGATCGTTCGGTTCCTTGCCGCCCCCGCGAATGCCCCAGCACTCGCCTCTGCGGTGCTGGACTGTGCATCCCGCCTGGCACTCATCGATCCGCAGGCGGTCGGCGCCTTGATCTCGGCCGCATCCAACGAGACACAAGTCCAAGAAACTCTGATCCTCGCCCTGTGCAACGCAGCGACACCTGACGCGGCGAAAGTCGCGCAAGCGGTCCGCGGGACACTCTCGCGGCGTGGAGACGCACTCGCGATTCTGTCAGTCGCCCGTGGCCTTCCAACGCTCGACCCAGAGACGCTGAAGGCGCTTGGCGTTGTTGCTGCGGGCGGCGGCAATCTCGATCCAACCATGCTCGTGCAAGCTGCCTGGCTGTTCGCGCGGCACAGCGGCCGCGCGGACCAAGCACTCGCCCAGCTCCAACCGCAATGAAGTACGAGATTCCGCTCAGCAAACCCGACATCACAGCCGAAGATCGCGACGCGGTCCTCGCAACATTGAATTCCACACGTTTGACCATGGGCAGTGCCCTGCTCGAGTTCGAGGCTCACCTCGCTTCGGTGGTACGACGACCATTCGCGATCGGCGTCTCCAGCGCTGGAACAGGCCTCGAGATTTGTTTGCGGGCGCTTGGCATTGGCGCTGGCGACGAAGTGCTCGTTCCTGCTCTCTCATTCGCATCCAACGTCAACGCGGTGATGGCGGTCGGTGCGACTCCAGTATTCGTCGACTGTGATTCACGAACCCTCAACATGCGCATACTTGATGCCGAATGCCGCATCACCCCAAAGACCCGTGCGGTGATCGGCGTTCCGCTGCTCGGCAATCCGGCTGGACTTCCAGAGCTGATCGCATTTTGTTCGCGGTACGAGGTACCGATGATCGAGCATGCCTCTGAGGGACTTGGATCGACGATCGGAAACGATAATGTTGGAAAGTTCGGGAGGCTGAGCGTCTTTGGATTTGGACCAAATCGACCAATCGCCGCTGGCGAAGGCGGCGCGATCGTGACACACGACGATCGACTCGCAGCTGCCTGCCGCGCACTGCGCAACCAAGGTCGGATCGATCGACAGAGTTTTCCGGATCAATCGCCGGATCTCGGGATGCTGATGGCGTTCGCAGGAATGGGGTACGACGCACGATTCGCCGAGCCGCTGGCTGCACTGGCATCGAGCCAACTCCGTCGGCTCGATGACATCCGTGCGAAGCGGATGGAAATCGCATCGGCATACACGCGGCACCTTGCTGGACACCGCGACCTGATTCTGCCAAGCGTGCTCGAAAACTCGCAAGTTTGTTGGCCACTGTTCTGGGTGCGCCTCTCGGACCGGTTCGGGGTGTACGAACGAGACGCCGTCATCGCTGGACTGCACCGTCACGATGTGGGCGCGGCGAATCACTACCCCCCTTCGCACTTGCTTCCGCATGTTCGCATCGCCTGCGGGACGAAGCCTGGCGATTGCCCATCAGCGGAGTCCATCGGCGATCGGATGGTGACATTGCCGATGTTCACCTCAATGAAGATTGCCGATGTTGCACTGGTTTGCCAAGCACTTGAAGTTGTGCTCTCACGCATCGGCGTCGAGCGCCCCTGACCAGCATCGCCGAGAGAAAGCCACCCATGGGACTCGAACCCACGACCTATGCTTTACGAAAGCATTGCTCTACCACTGAGCTAGGGTGGCGAAACCAATCCAATCATCATGCCGATCCCATTGCATCTGCTCACTTCGCAGGGGACACGATGAGCTTGACGACTTCTGCGCTCGGAAGTCCGAGCGCGCCGAATGCCTGACCAGCCGAATCAGCAAGTGGGCCACTTGAGTTGGCGATGAGTGATCGCAGTGCCTCAAGTTGCCGCGCTTGGAGCAGATTGCCAAACTTGCGGGCGCTCGTCGCAACGGTTGAAAGGAGCAACTGCTGCATCTCAGCCTCCGCCTCCGCTCCGAGGGCGGCATCCATCAATGCGCGCTGTGACTTGTCACTTGGCATCAGGGCGAGCACACGCGCGACCGAGCCGCGCGTTGCCCCAGTTGCGGAACCAAGCGCTGCAATAAGCCCCGATTCGCAATCTCGAATATCAAACACAGGGCTCGCGGATTCCGCGATCAGTTGGAGTGCTGCAAGCGAGGACTCGGTGTACTGCATCCCCTCTTCGTCGGTCATGGCGATTCCTCCTGCGGCGCCGACCGCCGACTCGATCGCAGCAGAAAACTGCTCGTCCGTCGCGCTCGCCAAGAACACCGACACGCGCGCATCATGTTCGAAGTCAATCGCAAGCGTTCCAGCGTCAGTACCACTGGCGATGATGACGACCGGTGCGGTCGCGGCTGCTCGCGAAACCCGAATCGATCGGATTGTGTCATTGACCGCGGCTCGCGACCCCTGGAGGATCACCAAGTCGATTGACTGGCCATGGGACAGCTTGCCCTCAACTTCACTCAATGAACCACCGGCGGTCACTGCACTGACCCCCAGCGCGTTGATGCGCGCCCCAAGGCCTTGTCGGTCCTCTTCAGTTGAAGCAATCACGGCTCCCATCGTGCCGCCAGCCTGCACCATGGAGCCGAGAATTGGCACCACGAGAGAATCCTGTGCGAAGCTCGATTGTGGGAGGGCTCGCGCAAGCACGAGCGCCGCATCAAATCGAACCCGCCGGTCTGCAAAGAGCAGGCACTCGATGATGGGCGAACGGCCGTTCGATGGCGTGACCAGCGTTGCTGCGCCGCCATTGTTCGCAAGCACCGCGATGCACGCGCGCGCGAGCAAGACATCGCTCGCATCGATCGCGAACCCAAGCGCGAGCTGCGCAATGTGCGCGCCGCTCGCCGTCGCGAAGAACTCCGCGCTGTATCGGCTCGAAAGAACCGATGCGAGTTCTGGCGTCGCGGCGGGGTCGACATTCAGCAGTCGCATGAGCACCGCACGTCGCATGTCTGCAGCGACATAGGTGGCGAGTGCGAGTTCAGAGGACGGATCAATCGACAGTGCGGCAGTCGCTGCCGAGATTGCCATCGTCTCGCAATACAGGGGCGTCGGAATCTCGATCCCGACGAGCCCCGCATGGGAGTCATACTGCCACACCGCATTCATCGCATCACGGGAGTAAGGAATCAGTGCAGGAGTCTGATCGAAGTACCGACGCGCGAGGGCAGTGAACTGACTTGCTGCGTCCTGTGACGTCCCGCCAAGTCGTTCATAGGCGCGCGATGCGGCAGAGCGAACATCCGCTGCCGTTGACGCAGTGAGCGCGAGCTTGAGAAGAAATGGCTGCGCACTTGGATAGCCAATCTCGCCGAGGATTTCACAGACCTTGCGCTGTGCGTCCGACTCGAGATGCGGCAGCGCGGCACAGAGCGGCGCAACGCTGAGACGTTTGATATCGACGAGCGTCGCACGAGCAGCCGCTGCCAACCGTGGATTGGTGCCGTCGCTCAGCGCCTTGAGGAGGGCTGGCACTGCGTACTCACCCGCCGTCAGAAGGCGACCACGCGCGATCATCTGTTGACGCATTGTGCCGCCGAGCTCATTGACCGCCTCTTCGATCCGCAGCGCGTTGCGACTGCTCGCACGGGTCCCAGCAAGAAAGCGAGACTCGAAGTCCGCAACGAGGGGACCTGCCCCCTCCATCCCGCGACCGCGCGCGACAGCACGCTCAACCTTCTCGCGAAGCCCGCGTTCATCAATCAGTTGTGCGATCTGCTCATCGGTGATTCCAGACGCTGTGAGCGCTTCAAGCGAACTCTTCACTAGTTCAGGCTTGCCAATCAGGATGTAGTGCAACACCATGTCGAGATCGCGCGATTGTTCTGCGGTCGCACCTGCGGCTGGTGATCCCGATGCGGCGCTTGGGTCCACCGCTGCGGCGGTCCCGTCAGCTTCGGCTTGCGGTTCGGTTGCAGGTTCGCCTGTGGGCTCACCCATCGGCTCTGCCGCTGGTTCATCTGTGGGTGCAGCAGCGGGGTCAGCAGGTGGGTCAGTTGGATCGTCGACTCGCACCACCACAGCCGACGCATGCAATGCCCCCGAGAGTGTGATGAGGGCGGATACGGCAACGGCCGCGGAAAGTCGATGAAGTGAGTCAAACACTGAGAAGGCGCTCCTGCGTGTGTTGGGTCCTGCGACCGATGAAGACGGACAAATCGATCGGACTGGAAAAGTATCTCACTCCCGCCTCCTTTGCAATGATGACATTCACTCCAATTGGTACCGTGTGTGGGTGATTGTCCTTGAGAGTTCGTGCTCTCAAGCGCAAACGACATGGCTGGCGCCATGTTTTTTGCGAGGGAAGGCGGTGAGAATCCGCCGTAGACGCGCTGCCGTAACGGGTGGAGGTTGCATGCCTCCATGCCTCAGCCACGACGCCACTGGATGTTGCTAGCGCATATCTGGGAAGGCAGGTTGAGGTGCCCGAAGCCGGAAGACCTGCCTTCACCATGCGCCGTGCCCTTGCGAATGGGGCCACGGAGCGAGACGCCATCGATCTCAGTCCATCTTCATGCGCTCTCTTAAACGCTCGGGTCTCGTCAGTGCGTGTATCGCCACTTCAGCACTTGTGTGCATCGCGCAGCGCGCCCGCGGCGACGACTTCGCTTCGGCGGTGCTCTCGTACGCGCCTGGCAGTAATCCCGCAGGCGGCTACACGAACCCGCTCGTCGCTCTCGGATCACCAGAACGGTTCACTGGCGAGGGAGTTTCGCCTTCGGCGGTGACTCCCTTCCAACCCTGCTTCCTGAATACAGAAATTGTCTCGATCGGCGCAGGAGGACATCTCACGCTCGAGTTCGATCCACCACTGCTCGATCACCCTGGCAATCCATTCGGCGTCGACTTCATCGTCTTTGGAAACTC
>SYHM01000064.1 GCA_005799205.1 Planctomycetia bacterium
ACGAAGTGGTATCCCAATCCTGTCAGTCCTGCGGCAATGTGATCGCGGTCAAGAGTCACTTCGTCGCCCGCGGGGGTCGACGAGTGGTGGATCACGATGCCAGTCCACTGCCCAGGAACGATCGCCGCCTCTCGCGGCGCGATAGACGACTGGTCGCCCCTTGGGGGTAGCCCTCCCGAGGCACTTTGCGATCCGATCGCCGCAAGAAGGCTTGGTCGAGCAGCGATGAACTCGGCAGGTGCTCCACTGTCACCGAGCAGCAGGACTCCAGTGACTGCGGTCATCGCCCCAACAAAGCATGCCCAGATGATGAGCCGTCGTCGGGTCGATCCAATAGTCGTTGAAGGTGGGCGAAGGGTCAAGGGTGTTTACTCCGACAATCTCTATCGGAAACACAGCGACGGACCGTGAGGAAATTGTCCCCCTGTGATGAGATTTAGGTCTGAGGCGTGAGGCGCGCGCGCAGCGCTGGCTGTGGATTTCCAAACTCATCTGGGACCACAAGCTGCTGATTCTGTTGCCTCAGAGAGTCATATGTCTCGAACTGTGACCTTGGATTCTTCTCTGGAAACAAGGGCTTTTGACATCCACTCACGATGAAAACCGTCAGCGCGGCAATGACTCCCACCACGAGGGGTGGAGTGATGCGGTGGTGTGTGACGCTAGGAGTTGTGTGGAAGGCGAGCATCGAGTTCCTATGGTTGGCGTGAGACTTCGCGCTGCGCCTCGAGGCGGCGGTTCGAAAGTCCATCAACGAACTGAAGACGAGCCGTCACCCGCCCTTGGCATGACCATCCATCGGACGCGAGTGGAACCTCGAATGTGTAGTGCGATCCCATGAGGCCACCCCTCCAGGCATCGCGGACTTGTAGTGGGGAGTACGTCGCGGTCGCGAGCGTTCGAGAGGAACCGTCTGCGCTAAGGTCGAACAGCGACAGACTGACCGATCCCACGAGCTGAATGAAGCGGCCTAAGCCATCTGACGGCGCCACATAAACTCTTGCCACACAAGTATTTGTACGCTCATCGAGTTCAAAGTGGCTCGCTGGCTCGATGGCGACCGCCACGAGTGCCGGGGTCGCCGCAACGACCTCAGGGTCTCGTCCAGTCGCCCCTTGCGTCTCAACTGCAAGAGTCGCGAGTTGCGCATCGAGTTGCGCCTTCTGTGCCTTGAGAGCGGCAATCTCTTCGCGCAAATCGCGCACCTCACGGCGCAGTCCGTCATTGGTGGTTGGCATCAGCGCGACAGGCTGACATCCAGCGGCAACGAGTGTGCAAGTGCCAACGATGAGTGTAAAAAAACTCTTCATGCCGCCCCATTCATCGCTCGGGACTGCGCTTCGCCGCGTGAGATCGTCATCGCGAGTTGCTCGAGCGCAACACTGACATCGACATTGGTCACAGAGACACCTTCCGTCACACACAGGCGCACTGGCGCGAAGTTGAGAATGCCTCGCACTCCCGCCGCGCAGAGTTGCGATGCGACCGACTGCGCGGCATCACGCGGCACCGCAAGAATCGCAATAGTGAGATTGTGCGTTCGACTGCACCTGCGCAAGGCACTCATCGGCTGCACGACAAATCTGCCGATCTTCCTTCCGACGAGTCGCTCGTCAGCATCGAGAACCGACACGATCCGAAATCCTTGCGCGGCAAATCCGCCATAACCAAGCAGCGCTCTCCCAATGTTTCCCGCGCCAATAAGAAGAGTTGGCCAGTGGCGATCGATGCCGATCACCCCACGAATTGCCGACTCAAAAGCAACGCAGTCATACCCAACGCCTGACTGCCCACCTTCGCTCGCTCGGCCAAGGTGCACGACCCACGCGAGATCCTTGCGCACCTGTGCGCTTGAGTAACCCAGCGCCTCGCCGAGCTTGCGCGAACTGACCGTGATTTCACCAGCTGCGATCAGCACTTGCATCTCGCGTAGGTAAAGACTGAGGCGATGCGCAGTCGGTCGCGGTATCTGAAGGTCGTTCCGTGGCACCTCATGAGTCTAGTGCTAGAGTCTCGCTATGCATCTCGCCGATGTCCTCGCGCGCGACTCGTTCACGGCAAGCTTTGAGTTCTTTCCACCCAAGCAGCCTGGTGGATGGGACGCGCTCTTCGGGTCAATCGCCGAGTTCGAGTCATTGAAGCCTTCCTTCGTGTCGGTGACTTACGGCGCCGGTGGCTCAACGCGGCAGTTCACGCACGATCTTGTCGTACGAATTCGACAAGAGACATCGCTCGACGCGATTCCCCATCTGACTTGTGTCAACCACACTACTGGCGAGATTGACGAGATTTTGACGAGATACGCGCGGGCTGGTGTGTCAAACATTTTGGCGCTTCGCGGCGATACGCCTCGCGGAATTGCACCGACTGTGAATGACTTCGCGCACGCGCTCGATCTCGTGAAGGCAGTGCGTGCGTTCGAGGCACGAGGATTGCATCCCGATCAGCGCGGATTTGGGATCGCAGTCGCTGGATATCCCGAGGGGCATCCAGAAACTCCCAACACATTGACGCAGATGGATCACCTGAAGTCGAAGTGCGATGCTGGATCGGATCTCGTCATCTCGCAACTCTTCTTCGACAACCACGCCTTCTTCGATTGGCGCGAACGGTGCGAACTTGCTGGGATCACGACCCCGATTCTGGCTGGCATCATGCCGATCACCTCGATTGCGGGTCTCAAGCGGATGGCCGACCTCGCAGGTGGCACACGATTTCCTGCCGCGCTCTTGCGGGCAGTGCGCAGAGCGCAGGATGACCCAGAGTCTGTTGCGCGCGTCGGCGTGCACTGGGCAACCGAGCAATGCCGAAGCCTGCTTGATCACGGCGTTCGAGGCATTCACTTCTACACACTGAACAAGAGCGACGCGACACGAACGATCTATCAGAACCTCGGCGTGCGATCGTCCGAGGCGCTGCGGGAATGACTGTTACGGTGTAGGTGCGAGTGCGGGGCGAGCTTCTGGCGTTGGTGCGATGGGTGGAGCGGATGCGGGCGGGGGCGGTGTAAGCCAGATGACCCGAAGCGCATGGGTCAAAGCACCATCCTCAGGATCGCGCTCCATGAGTGCGAGCCCCTGTTCGATGAGCGCGTCATCAGCAAGTTGGTTGCCGATGTAGGCCGCGACGAGTCCATACTCAGACGCGTGCTTCGACCCAACCGCGCGCTCAAGTGACTTCTTTGCGATTTCAGAGAGACGCGCCCTCGAGCCGAGCATCTCCATGGCGTAACGCGTGTCGATCATCTCAGGCCACTCAGTGAAGAGCCTGCGCAATGACGTCGCGGCAGAGAGTTCAAGACCTGCTGCAACCTCGGCGTTGGCGAGACCCGCAACAGGAAGTGGGTGTGAAGGAGCAATCTGCGCGGCAGAGGTGAACACTTTTTCGGCCCAGATGAATCGACCATCGCGCATTGCGCGATCAGCGGTCTTGAGAATCGTGTCGAGCGCCTCGCTCGTGCCCGCATCGAATTCGTTCAGCACCTCTCCGTGCGCAAGCAGTAGGTATGCCTCATCCGCCGTCAACTTGCGAAGCAACCGCGACTCGTTCTCTTTCGCAGGCGGCTTTGGCTTCGGCGCGCTCTCAGGACTCTCTTGCGGCTTGGGTTCCTCAACTGCACCGCGCGACCCGAGCAATCGATCAGTTTCGTCAATTGGCACGGCAGGACCGAGGTGCAACCGCGCGCGCAAATCACCGAGCAGTCCATAGGTGCCTTCGAGCGCCTGCTCATCGCCCATCTCGGCCGTGTTTGCAGTCGCTTGGCTGCCGCGAACTCGCTCAGCGACTGTGCCAATCACACGGTCGTAAGGCGTCCGCACGGTGCGAAGAGCTGGCGGCGTCGTTGCGCCGGCGGTGGACTGCCCACCAGAAGTGTTCCCATTCGCTGTGGTGGCACTCCCCGAACCTCGGCCAGCTCGCTCGGCGAGTGACGCACTCTGCGCTCCTCCCGACGAGAGGTACGAACGCAAAATCTTGTCGCCGCTGGCGCGACCTGAGCGAAAGTCAGATCGAATCAGCGCGCTGCTGTACACGCCGTGGTTGAGCGACTCAATGAAGTCGTCGCTCGGAACAAGCACGACGCCGCTGAATGGAACCGCCAGCAACCGCGACATGCGATTGTCTGGAGTACGCAGCATCCCAATCCCAAGTGGCTGATAGCCAGTCTCAAAGTCAGTGCTCGTTGCACCCTGACGCGTCATCAGATCGAGGCGCACTCGATTGTCATTGCTAAGCGTGCGTGTTGGTTGTAGGACGAGTCCCGAGTCACCCGCAGCCGTTGAGAGCATCGCTGGGTTTTCAGCGGTATTGCTGGGCCGACTCGAAACTGCCGTGTTGCCGACGAAGTCTCGGCGGTATGCGGTCGCTCCGATGCCCGTGGCGACGCTGAATCGATCGTTCATTGCGAGGTTTGCAAGTGCGTCGGCGCTGCTCGTCGCTGAATTTGCTCGAAACGCTCGCGTGGTATCGCCAGCGGTGGCTCCTCGAAAGTCCTCTGCTGCTGTGTATCCCACACTTCCACGAAATCCACGCCCTCCAGCGACATCGCCAGTCACGAGGAGATTGCGCGACCGATAGTCGGGTCTTGATGATGGCGCATTCACAGGAGCCCCCTGCTGTAACCCCCGATCGAGCGCCGTTCCGCTGCCGCGGGCAAGATTGCCGTCGAGCGCATTCTGCGCAATCACTAGACAAACCAGCAACGAACTGAGCATTTACTTCAAGTGTACAACCCTACCCATGTCGAAGCGCGAGCGAATGTCAGTTCGCATCAATCCATTTGCGCTCATTGCGGCGTTCGGGTTGGTCACTGCAAGCGTCGTCGTTGGAGTTTTCGGTCCTCGCCTCACAGAGCGCGCGCAGAGCGATCTCATCCCGCTCGGAGACGTTGTGTCGGTCGCGCGCGAAATGGCGGCGCGATTGCAGTTCGATGCGTTGCATCGCCCGTTGGCGAGCGCGAATCCGACTCACGAGCAGGTCGCGGCACTCTGCAATGGCGCGCACCTTGGATCGTGGCGGCCTCGAGATCTCTCTTCGTTTGGATTCGCGTTGATCGAGGCGCAGCAGGTTTCGCTCATCGACGGCACCGAAGCGGTTGCGATCGTCTACGAAGGAACCGGCGAGCGAACCGATCGATTCCTGACCGTGTTTGCTGCCGAGGATCACGGTCAGTTTGCGAGCTTCGATGAGTTTGGACGCATCGAGCCATTCGCCGTTGGACGCTCGATCGTCGAGACCGACGAACTCACTCTTGCGCGCTCGAATGCAACGCTCGTCTGGAGTGACGGAGCGCTTTTAACTCTCACCCTCCACGACGATGCGAGCGACCTTGAAGCGCTACGCGATGCGTTGGGTGCGCCATAACCATCTCGATCGCCCCCTAGTATTGCCTCACGCATGAGCACACCGGCCTACATCACGACTCCGATTTACTACGTCAACGACCGGCCGCACATCGGGCACGCATATACAACAACGATCTGCGATGTCTGGGCGCGTGGGGCCAGGCTGCTTGGCCGCGATGTGTTCTTTCTGACAGGCACCGACGAGCATGGAGCAAAGGTCGAAAAGAGCGCTGCTGCGCGAGGCATCACGCCGCAACAACTCGCCGATGAAAACGCTGCGGAGTTTCAGCGAGTCTTGGCGACCTTCGCCCTCACGAACAACGACTTCATACGCACCACCGAACCGCGGCATGAGCAGCAAGTGCAGGCGATGCTTGCGCGCCTCGTCGCCTCGGGCAGCGTGTACCTCGGGACCTTTGAAGGTTGGTACGACGAGGGACAAGAGGAATATCACACCGAGACGCGTGCGCGCGAGCTTGACTACAAGAGCCCGATCTCTGGCAAGCCGCTCACCCGCGCGACCGAGCAGAACTACTACTTCAAGTTGAGTGCGTTCGCTGACCGGCTGAGCGAGCACTTCGCGAAGCATCCGTCGTTTGTGCGACCAAGCGAGCGAGCGAATGAGGTGCTTGGACGGCTGCGCGATGGGCTGCAAGATGTGCCAATCACGCGCACCAATTTCTCCTGGGGCATTTCGATGCCTGGCGCGGATGGGCATGTGGTCTATGTGTGGATCGACGCGCTCTTGAACTACATCACGGCACTCGGCCTCGGACGCGAGCCGAGCGCACCGAACGATCGCGCGCGCTATTGGCCGGCTGAGTACCACATCGTCGGCAAAGAGATCCTGTGGTTTCATGCAGTGATCTGGCCAGCGCTTCTGATGGCGCTTGAGCTACCCCTTCCCAAGTGCGTCTATGCCCATTCCTTCTGGATCGCCAACGGCCAGAAGATGAGTAAGTCGCTTGGCAACTTTGTTGACCTTCCCACGATCGAGGGATACACCGCGCAGTATGGCCTCGACGCGTGGCGCTGGTACATGGCGACGCAGGGTCCCATCGGTGCTGCGGATTCTGACTTCAATGCGCAACACTTTCATGAGATCTATACATACGACCTCGTGAACACGGTCGGCAATTGCCCAAGCCG
>SYHM01000065.1 GCA_005799205.1 Planctomycetia bacterium
AAGGTCCCTCAACCCTCAGTCCGAGATCGTGGCGACACCATCGCCCAAAATCCCTTTTCCCACTGCAGGCCCCGCGGCCAACAGTCCTCCTGAGGAGGCTGACACAAAGTCAGCCATTCCCTCTAATCAACCGATACGGATCGCGGCCCCTTATTGCCGCAATATTCCCTCAACAATCTCGGACGGTTCGATCAGTAATCCGATCAGCCCGTCTGCTCAATACCAAACTTCTCGCGCAACCTAGACAACCCGCGGCTGAGAGCGCTTTTGATTGTCCCGACTGGCATGTTCCGTTGCTCAGCGACCTCGCGGAGCGAATAACCCTGCAAGTACACCCGCTCAATCACTTCTCGCTGCAATTCGGGGAGCTCGTTCATTCGTCGGCGAACGGTCGCGCTCCCCTCCTTGACTTCTGAGTCCTGCGCAGAAAGCGCAGAAGTATCGTGCAAACCCTCGTCAAGCGATGCGGCAGTCGGTCGCACCATTCGGCGACGCAGACGGTCAATAAGCATTCGTCGCGAAATGAGCATCACCCATGTCACGAGCTTGGCGCGGGCCGGGTCGTATCGGTCCGAGGTACGCCAAATCTGGACGAAGACCTCTTGGGTTGCATCTTCAGCCTCTGCGACCGATCCAAGTACTTGACATGCGTTTCGAAAAACGAGGCTTCCAAAGCGGTCGTACAGCGTCCGAACGGCAATCTCATTGCCTTGCGCGATCCGCTGCATCAATAGCCAGTCTTCGTTTTCGATTCCCATTTCCACTCCAACGGTCTCAGCCACTGCGAGACGCCAAACACTTGATGGAGAAGCAGTTCCTTCCAAACAACTTTGAAGTCCTCCCCCACGGAGAACCACCAAAAAGAGGTCCATCTTCTCCTCTCTGCCAAGAACATGCCACCACTTCTACCAAAAGCAAAATTTCGAGGTCGTTTTTGAGCAGCTTTTGGCGGCTCAACCCAGCTCCTGCCGCATGTCGAGTTGCAGTCAGACTTCTTGGAATATTCGAAAAAAGCCCACCAATAACTTCACAAACCGCAATTGCTGTGACACAATGCCTTGGCGATAGGGAAGTGGGTCGCATCTCGCGTTGGAGACTCGATGTCCCTGAGACCGATCGGTCATTCTCGTCCGCGATCAATCCATGTCGCCAAGCGACGCGTTGAGATGTCGCTTTCGTCTGATCACGCGTACGCATTCGGTCGACTTGAGCGATCGCATCGTGGATTCACAATCGTTGAATTGCTCGTCACACTCGCGATCGTTGCGATCCTGATGGGGCTGCTTTTTCCTGGCCTCCGAGCGGCTCGTGCGGGTGCACAACGAGTTCAGTGCAGTTCGAATCTTCGTCAGATCGGAGTCGCGCTCTACCTCTACGCACTTCATAATGATGAGCAATTGCCCGCCACAGTCTTTGATGACGGCGAGATCCCCAAGCCACAAGAGATGATGGCGCTCACAACTGGACTCGATGGAGTCGAGAGCCAACAAGGAAGTTGGGATGGTCTCGGACGACTGATCGGCGATTCGAAAATGTTCGTCGACTCGGCTGCCGTGATGTACTGCCCATGCCATCACGGCGAACATTGCCAGCATGTTTACGGCGACGAGATTCGGCACGATTCCGCCGCCCGTGTGTTTGGCAACTACCACTATGTCGGCGATCGTGATCACCGAAAGGACTGCGGCCGCAGGCTTTTCCAGTACTCATCGGAAGTGCTCGTAGCCGATGGCATGCGAAGCGCATCAGACATCAATCACCTCACCGGCTCGAATCGACTTCGTGGAGATGGATCTGTCTCGTACTGGGCTGACACGGCATTCGTGCTCAGAAACACTTTCATTCAGTCCGCGACTGATGCGCCACCCAGCCAAGACCATTACGACACGATCTGGGACGAACTCTCGAAGCAAGATGGGTGACGGCGTGTGCGAGGCAGCTCAGGTGCCTCGCGCTCAATTGCGAAACTGAATCGACGCCGCTTGCATGCGATGGCGTCCAACGCCTAGGTCGATCGTCTCGTACCGCATTGCGCGCACCTGCGGACTGAGCAAGATGTGATCGATGTGCCACAGCGGCCACTCCCGTGAATACGTTGCGCCAAGTCCGACTCCTGCTTCATCAAATGCGTGATGCATCGTCGGAGCGAAGGCCTTCAGTGAATGTCCCCCGCGCACAATGTTGAAGTCGCCGAG
The DNA here is from genome assembly GCA_005799205.1 of Planctomycetia bacterium. Classification (GTDB taxonomy): domain Bacteria; phylum Planctomycetota; class Phycisphaerae; order Phycisphaerales; family SM1A02; genus F1-60-MAGs104. The sequence continues at coordinate 2,196 of SYHM01000065.1, forward strand.
GATCACGTCTGGAGGCGCGTGCAGTGTGGCGTCAATGCGCGATCGCACGCGCATGAGTCCATCGAAGCGCGGGGTTTCGGGATTTGATGGAAGGTCAACGAGCACTGTGCTCCACGGTGGATTCCCGTTCCATTCAGCAAAGCGCACCAACGCGGCGGTGCTTTTGCCGTCATCAAAGAGCAGCAGAGTCTCGAGGAGCGGGACGACTGAAATGATTCCAAAGCGGCCGATACTTGTGCTCGCCGCGTTCGCGGCGGCGAAGTTCGCCACGACATCCGCACCAAGCAGACCACCGAACTCAGAGATGACAAGAACATCGGGTGCTTCTCCGGCAAACGCACTATTGAGACCAGCGCCAAGGGCGTCTGCGATCTGCGCAGACTGCTTCCCTGGCCAATTGGCATTGAAGTGAGCAATCCGAAGGCATGGCCGCCGAGAGATTTCGGCCTGCGACATTGCCCTCCAAAGCGCAACGTCTTGAGTCACAATCGTTCCCAACTGCAACAGCGCCAAGACCCACAGTGTGTTGCGCACGATGTGGCGTTTCGACCGAGTCATCGCGAACGCGCAGACGATGGTGATCACAAGCGCGAGTGAACTGGGAATCCAGTGCAGATACTGCAAATATGCGAAGCGATCAGTCACGACGCGCCCCAACAACCACATGCACCAACACGCGCACCCGAGCGTGCACGCCACCCCAGAGAGGATGTTCACTGAGCGGTTCCCTGCGGTCCGAACTGCTGCGAACCGACCCGATGAATCGCGTCCGCAAGGTCCATGTCGCACGCGAGCGTGCCAACGTTTCGATCAAGCGATTCACCCGAGAACTCGAGCGGTTTCCCGCACAGGTCACCTACGAACGCTCCTGCCTCTTGCGCCACGACGGCTCCTGGAGCGTGATCCCACACCTTTTCTGCTCCTCGTGACCCTGGCACGCGCATGAAACAGTCAGCCGCTCCTTCGGCGACGAGCGCGTACTTGCACTGGCTGTCGAGTGAAACCGAGGTCCACTCAAGACCAGTCGCCGTCATAACTCCTCGCATGCGCTGCGCTCGAGAACCTCCCTCAATCGAGTCGCAGACGCGAATGCTTGCTCGAGATCGCACGGGTCGGCGCAGCGGCACCATCTCGTTCGCGCCACCACGGGTACGGGCGTCAGGCTGAAACTTCCATGCTCCCTTGCCTTGCACGGCTCCATACACCGTTCCCCACTGAGAGTCAGCCCCGATGTCGAGAGGATCGCCGCCCATCACGAGGGTCGGACAACTCAAAACGCCAACGGTCGCGACACTCGACTCGATGAGGGCGAGGCAGAGCGCGTAGTGTCTTCCGCTACGAAATCCCTTCGTGCCATCGATTGGATCAACCGTCCACCATGTTCCACTCGCCGCGCCGCCCGGCTTGGCAAGCAATGCCACTGGATCAGATGGGGCGGCAGCCCCCATCGACTCGCGAACCGCCGCCACCGCACGAGCCAGCAACTCTTCACCACCGTCACCGCTGACGCTGCCCTCCCCTTCTTCGCCGACGATCGAGACCCCTGGCGAGCGCTGGTCAAGGACTGCACAGACTGCCATCTGAACGGCAAGATCACCCGCAGTGACGGGCGAACCGTCACCCTTAGTCACTGGCACACGTGCCCGAGGGTCCTTCAGCACAACCCGAAGCGCTGCGAATCCTGCCAATATTGCCTCCAAGGCGATGCCGAGACGCTCGTCCTGGGGTGGATGTGGGGGCATCATTCGAGAATAGCGTTGGTTACGGTGAATTCTCAATCTCCTCTCGATTGGGGCCGCAGGCAGAGTGACTCATGAGATTGGCATGAACTTTGCTCTGCACTCGAGCCCCACCCTGAGGCAGAAACGGAAGCACCACTCATGTCAAAAATCATTGGAATTGATCTCGGCACCACAAACTCAGTTGTGTCCATCATGGAGGGAGGATCGCCAAAGG
>SYHM01000066.1 GCA_005799205.1 Planctomycetia bacterium
GGGATCGTCACAGTCGTGCCCATTGGCGGTCCACCGCTCACACAAGACCCTCAAACCGTGGAATAATGCGGGACCGTGTACGCCTCGCTCCTATCGAACCGCTATCTGACCTCGAGGCTGATTCCGTTCATCGCTATCGCCGCCGTCGCCCTTTGCGTGGCGCTCGTCGTCACTGTTGTCTCAGTCATGACGGGTTTCTTGAACATGCTCAAAGACTCGGGTCGGCAGATTGTCGGCGACGTCATTGTTTCGTCTGGCATCGGAGGGATGCCCTATGGCGAAGAGTTCGTCGCAGACTTGATGAAAACAGAAGGAGTGCTCAGCGCCACGCCGCTCATCGACACGATTGGACTGCTGCGCATGCCATATCCGCGTGGGGACCAAAAGGAAATCACCCATGTCCAGGTGTGGGCGATCGATCCAGTGAGCTTCGCGAAGGTCACTGATTACGGAAATGATCTCTATTGGAAGCCGCCAGTCGACGCAGCGGCGCGCGAGGCGATGGCTGCTGATGACCCGCGCCTGCAACTCGACGCGAGCATCCTTGAAGATGGGAAGCACCTGACGAAGGGGCCCAACGGCACTGCTGGCATTGCGCTTGGGATGCACGTTTCGGTTGGGAATGCGCGTCAGCGTGATGGCTCGTACTTGCCGCGCTACGGATGGTTCATGCCCAACTGCGATGTGACGTTGACGGTCGTGCCGGTTTCGGCACATGGCAAGATTGCCGAGCCGCGCGAACAGATTTTTCCCGTGGTCAACGAAGTTCAAACGGGGGTGTACGAGGTCGACAAGAACCGCGTCTACATTCCGCTTGCCGAGGGGCAGCGACTGCTCCGCCTCGACGCGGCACCACTTTTCGACCTGAACGCTGAGCCGGATGCGCAAGGGCGATATCCGATCATCGGAGAGACTCCCTCGCGCATTACAAAAGTGCTCGTGCGGGCAGCGCCTGGAACAACCGCCAATGCCCTGCGAGATCAAGTTGAGTTGACGTACTCCGCATTCTCCCAGCGCATCGCGACCGATCCCACCCGCACGGCGACGATGCCCGAGTTCATCAACGTGCTCACGTGGGAGCAGCAATTGCGAGACCTCATCACTCCAGTCGAGAAAGAGCGCGAGATGATGCGCGTCCTCTTCTCGCTGATTTACCTCGTCTGCGCGGGACTGATTCTCTCGATTTTCTGGGCAATTGTGGTCGAAAAGACGCGCGACATCGGCATCTTGCGCAGTATCGGTGCATCGCGCGCGGGAGTCCTGTGGATTTTTCTGCGCTACGGCTTCATCATCGGCGTCGTCGGGAGCGCGCTTGGCGTCCTCATGGCATGGGGAGTCATTCGCAACATCAACGCGATCCACGAAGCGATCGGAAGCGATGCCCCCCGTGCAATCTGGATCGGCACATTCATCGTCGCAGGCGTCTGCGCACTCGCCCTCATTCGTGCCGTATGGAAGGGCAAACTGCTCGCAATGCTGCTGTGGCTTCTTGGAACAAGTGTGCTGTCACTCGTTGCAACCGCGCTCGCGCTGCACCACGGCACTCTGATCTGGGACCCGAGCGTCTATTACTTCACGATCGTTCCAGATCAGGTTGACTGGACGACTGCCTGGTCGACGGCGCTCGGAGGAGTGCTTTTCAGCGTGATCGGCGCGGCGATTCCAGCAGCGAAGGCGGCTGACATCGATCCTGTGGAGGCGCTGCGCTATGGCTGATGCAACCCCCCTGCTCAGTGCGTGCGGAGTCCGTAAGACCTACTCATTTGGCGCCGTCCCAGTCGAGGTCCTGCGAGGAGTCGACTTGAGTGTTGCGCAGGGCGAGTGGGTCGCGGTGCTCGGTTCTTCTGGGTCTGGCAAGAGCACGCTGCTGCACCTGATGGGAGGTCTCGATCAACCCGACCGTGGAGGGGGCGAGATTCGATACCGGGGCGCACCCATCGCCACCACTCATGGATCGCGCCTCGATCACTATCGCAACCGCGACATCGGTTTTGTCTTTCAGTTTTATCACTTGCTTCCAGAACTCAATGTGCTTGAGAATGTCCTCTTGCCTGCAATGGTGGGACACTGGTTGGGTAAGTTTCCAAGGCGCGCTGGAGAAGCCCGAGACTCTGCCAGGGCGCTGCTCGAATCATGCGGACTCGCGCACCGGATCCATCACCGACCCGCCCAGCTCTCGGGGGGCGAGCGCCAGCGCGTTGCGATCGCGCGCGCTCTCGTCAATTCTCCGCAGGTGCTCCTTGCCGACGAACCGACTGGAAACCTCGACGTCAAGACTGGCGAGGGGATTCTCGATCTGCTGTCAGAACGACACGCGCGCGGCCTTTCACTCGTCATGGTGACCCACGACCGCGCGGTAGCAGCACGGGCTGACCGGATCGTTCGGCTCACGGATGGACGAGTCGAAGCCCCTTTGAGTCCCACAGCAGACTCCCCAACGACACTTTGAGCGAATTATCAGCGAGTTTGCTGGAGTCGCCCCCCAGTGAATCCGATTCTGTGGACAGTGGCATGCGAGGTGCTCAGGGTGGTCGCGCTCACATTCGTGCGATGTGGGTCAATGGCGGTTTCGACCCCGTGTTCGTAGGATTGGGCATTCCACACACATTCAGGAGGTTTCATGTTTGAACGATTGACTGACCGTGCTCGAAAAGTGATGGCGCTCGCCAACCAAGAAGCGCAACGCTTCAACCACGAGTACATCGGCACCGAACACATCCTGCTGGGGCTTGTGAAGGAAGCGTCGGGAGTTGGGGCGAATGTCCTCAAGAACCTCGGCATCGATCTTCGAAAAGTGCGCCTTGAGGTCGAAAAACTCGTCAAGAGCGGTCCTGAGATGGTGACGATGGGCAAGCTTCCACAGACTCCGCGCGCCAAGAAGGTGCTCGAGTACGCGATCGAAGAGGCTCGCAACCTGAATCACAACTATGTCGGAACTGAGCACCTGTTGCTCGGACTTCTGCGTGAACAGGACGGCGTCGCGGCACAAGTGCTCGTCAACCTTGGGCTCAAGCTCGAAGAGGTTCGCGAAGAAGTGCTCAATCTGCTCGGTGCGGGTGTTGATCAAGAAGAGGCACAACCCCAAAACCAACCTGAACCAACGGGAGAGACAGGCCCCGGTGATCGTGGTGAAGGTGGAACCCGCCGTGCGACGAAGAGCAAGACCCCGGCGCTCGATTCGTTCGGTCGTGACTTGACTGAGCTGGCGCGTGCCAACGAACTCGATCCAGTGATCGGACGGCATGCCGAGATTGAACGACTCATTCAAGTCCTCTGTCGCCGCACCAAGAACAATCCAGTGCTTCTCGGCGAGGCCGGCGTGGGCAAGACCGCGATCGCAGAGGGGCTCGCTCAGGCGATCGTCAATCAAGAGGTGCCTGACATTCTGTACGACAAGCGACTGGTGGTGCTTGATCTTGCGGCGATGGTCGCGGGCACCAAGTACCGAGGACAGTTCGAAGAGCGCATCAAGGCGGTCATGAATGAAGTGCGCCGCGCAAAGAACATCGTGCTCTTCATCGATGAGTTGCACACGCTGGTTGGTGCTGGTGGAGCCGAGGGGGCGATCGACGCGTCAAACGTGCTGAAGCCTGCCCTCTCGCGCGGCGAGATTCAGTGCATTGGAGCAACCACCTTTGATGAGTACCGCAAGTACATCGAAAAAGATGCTGCACTCGAGCGGCGCTTTCAATCGATCACAGTCGAACCGCCAAGCGCCGCGCAAACGGTCGAGATTCTCAAGGGACTTCGCGACAAGTACGCGAGCCACCACCGCGTGAAGTACACCGATGACGCGCTCCGAAGCGCCGTCGAACTCTCAGGCCGGTACATCACTGGCCGCGTGCAACCCGACAAGTCGATCGATGTGCTCGACGAGGCCGGCGCTCGTCTGCGACTCAAGAGCATGACGAAACCGCCTGATCTGACCGAGCTTGAGGAGCGCGTCGAGCGACTCGCCATCGACAAGGACGAGGCTGTCAAGGGCGCCGACTACGAACGCGCTGCTGATCTGCGCGATCAGGCAGAGAAGCTGCGCAAGGAAAAGGAAAAGCTGCAGCAATCGTGGCGCGACCGGATCAACGAGACCGAAGCGGTCGTCGACGAAGAAGTCATCCGAGAAGTTGTTGCAAAGATGACTGGCGTGCCGTTGACGCGACTGGCCAAGGGCGAGTCGGAGCGACTCATGCAGCTCGAGACCGAGTTGCACCGCAAAGTTGTCAGCCAAGATGAAGCGGTCAAAGCGGTCTCGCGCGCAATTCGAAAGGCGCGTGCAGGCCTTAAGGACCCAAAGCGACCGATGGGTTCGTTCTTGTTTGTCGGCCCCTCGGGCGTTGGAAAAACGTTGCTTGCCAAGACGATTGCCGAGTTCATGTTTGGCGATCCCGATGCCATGATCTATCTCGATATGAGCGAGTACATGGAAAAGCACGCGGTATCTCGACTCGTCGGAGCACCTCCTGGGTATGTCGGATACGAGGAAGGTGGACAACTCACCGAGAAGATTCGGCGTCGCCCATACTCGGTCGTGCTGCTCGATGAAGTTGAGAAGGCGCACCCAGATGTCTTCAACATGCTGCTTCAAGTGATGGAAGAAGGGCGACTCACCGACTCGTTCGGACGACAGGTCGACTTTAAGAACACGATCGTCATCATGACGAGCAACATCGGTGCTGACCTCATCAAGGGAGGATCAACCTTCGGATTCACCAAGCGGGCTGAGGTGCAAGATTACGAGCGCATCAAGAAGTCGCTGCTTTCTGAAGCTGAGAAGTTTTTCCGTCCCGAGTTCATCAATCGACTCGATGAGATCATCGTCTTCCGTCCACTTGTCAAGGATGACCTTGTACAGATCATTGACATCGAACTCGCCAAGGTGCGCGAGCGGCTTGGAGAGCGACAGATGGCACTCTCGCTCGATCAGGCTGCGAAAGACTTTCTCATCGACAAGGGGTACAACCCCGACTTCGGAGCCCGTCCTCTGCGCCGCGCGATCAGCGCATACATCGAGGATCCGCTCGCCGAGAATCTGCTCACGGGCGAGTTCAAGGCTGGCGATCTGATTAAGGGCACGCGACCAGAAGGAAAGGACTACCTCGCTTTCGTCGTCGAACCTGCGAGCCCGCTTGACGGAGAGCCCATCGCCCCATCAGAGTCGCCCCCAGCAGCGACCGCCTGACGCGAACGCATGACACTGCGTACGAAACTGCTGCGAACGATGCTGCTCTTTGTGCTGCTCGCGGCACTTGGAGGGATCGCGTCCATCTTCTTTCCGTCCAGCCTCGGTGGGCGACTGGTGGGTTCGAGCGTCATCATCGGTGTTGCGTGCGCCCTCTTCATCCCGGCCCTCCCCAAGCGTGATGGGGCCGATGTCTTACTGTTGGGGCGCGTCTGGCTTTTCACGATTGCACTGATCGCTCTTGGTGGACTCGTCCTTGTGTGGGATCGCTTCGACGGCCTCTATGCCATTGCTGAAGAAGTCATCGTGCTCTCTCAGGTCATCTTGGCCATGGGATTCTTCGCCGCTGCGCTTCCACTCAAGACTCTTGAGCGCCCAGTGGGCGCCTTCCGCGGCGTCGCCAAAACCTCTTTGGCGATCACCTGCGCATCAACGGTGCTCATCATCGGCGCGCTCTTCTTCTCGCTGATACGGGGCGGAAATGGTCCACTCCCAAACGAAAACCTCTTTGGCGAGTGGTTCATCCTGACCTTCGCGGGCATTGTGGGGATCGCAAGCGCGAGCGGTGGCGTTGGGAGCGTCTCCCCGTGGCGCAAGGTGCTTCCCGCGCTGGGAATCATCGCCGCCGTCGCGAGTGCGGCCGCGTGGCAGGTCATCGTGTTCGAACTCAACACAGCAAGCAACTTCGACGATGGGCTCGCGTTGCCATTTTTGCTGACCGGACTCGCCATCGGCATCGCGCTCTATTCAATCAGCGGCGTGATCGCGCTCGGGGTCGTCGAGAAGCGCCTCATTCCCGTCATCGCATTCTTTTCTGTGGCCCTTGGAGTGCTGGGGTTTCTTCTCACCAAGCGTCCGCCCTACGAATGGGTCCATGCCGCGCGCTGCGAACGAATCATCGCGGCGGTGTGGGTCGTCGAAGCGTGCCTCACGCTGACGGTCATCATTCTGTGGCAACTCGGACGGCGATCGGTCAGACCGTGGACGATTACGGGCGCAGAGATCACCTGTCCACGCTGCGGCAAGCGAAGTCACTTCGCCACTGGACAGTCTCCCTGCAAGACGTGTGGATTCATCGTGCTCGTGGCCTTCAACGATGTCTGCTGCGCCAAGTGCAAACACGATGTGCGCGGGCTCGAACCAGGCCACCCCTGCCCCGAATGCGGCCAAGAAGTCGAACGGTCGAGCGCGCGCTACTTGCCCTGAACTTCGTCGGGTGCCTCGCGCGCAACAAGGGCGCGCGCCGCTGCAACCAATGCCTCTCGGTCTGCGAGTCTCGCAGACGCATCCACACGCTTCACTGGTGTCGAAGCGATCGACGCCGCGTCAGCAAGAGCGCGCTCCTGTTCGAGCGCTGCAGCATCCACCGACTCCGGAAGCCGTGGAGAACCGAACCAAAGGCGAAGTCCATCGACATCGCGAGCCAACTTGCCTTGCTCGTTCACGGGCGCAGGTACAAAACAAACACGGCGACCGGTCGTGTAGCCGTGATTGAACCACTCAACCGATTCAACCCAGTGCGGACCATTTGCAAGAAGCAGCGGCTCTGCGAGAGCGCGCGGGGTCAGGATGTCCTTGTCTGCTTCGATCACGAGCAGCCATCCGCCAGTGACCTGTGAATGCTCGCTGCGAAAGTCGGTGGGATAGGAGTGATCGAGTATCACAGGCTGAACCGAACACACCTTGATTGGATGCGCCGCTGATGGCAGAACGGGAAGTGGCGGCGGAGGCGCAGCTGCTGCGAGGAGTGCGGCGAATCCAATGGCTGCGCTCGCACACAGTGCGAGGCGGTTGGTAGGTGTACGACGAGTCTCTTGCTGTGACATACGGTGTTACTCCTTGGTGAATTGGAGATCATCGATGATGAATCGACCAGTCGCGGAACCAGCGCTTCCCCCGACTTCGAGTCGCACGGCGGCGATGTGCGAAAGATCGAGTCCAGTGCCGCCACTTTGAAAATCGCGCAGGCGCAGCCGAATCGTCCGCATTTCAGTTTGCCATCCTGCGCCAGTGCCGCTGCCTGTTCGTTGATAGGGACGGTTCACCGCCTCGCCCTGATTGCTCGAAGAGTGTCCCACTTCGACTCCTGCGCTGTCACGAAGCACGATGCGGAACGTCGCCCCACCGTTGAGAGTGACCGTATTGGGATGGCGACTCCCCTGCCCGACGCGCAACTCGATGTAGGCATACGAGCTGACATCCTGAAGGGCCGAGACAACCTGCCACTCCATTGACTGGGCGGTGTTCCAATCCCACGCGATCATTCGTTGGGTATCGCTCGCGGTCGTGCGCACCGATCCATTGTGGGGGTTTCCAGTGCTCCACGTGAAGGTCGAGTCACTATCGCGTGCGAGTGCTTCAGA
>SYHM01000067.1 GCA_005799205.1 Planctomycetia bacterium
CCGTGAAAGAGTTCGAGAATTGCCGTGTCGTCACTCAGCCAGCGCGTGGGAGCATCAAAAGTGAACGCCTCACCGAGCATCGGGCGCAGTGCAGTGTCCAGCGGGTCTTGATCGAAGTACGGTGCAAGCAGCGAGTGCGCGCGCTCGACGAGTGTGCTACCGGCGAACGACGAGCGCGCTGAGATGCGCGGGGGCATAAACAGCCCACCATCTGGAGCGAGCCCGCGCAGAATTGCTGCGCTGAGTGAGACCTCGGCGCCGCCTCGCGTGCTCTTCACGTTCATGCGATCACCCGCGCGCCGGGCGCGGCGACGGCACTCACGACGGCACTGCTCTCGATGCCGCTCGCGCGAAATGCCTCGCGCATCGCAATCGCTGCGCGCTCTGCCGACGCGCGCGATTCGAACCATCCGAAAACACTTGGGCCGCCCCCAGAGATGCTCGCCCCGAGCGCCTCGCAGTCGAGCGCGGCACTCTTGACCTTCGCGAATCCTGGAATGAGATGCGCGCGGCGTGGTTCAACTAGCACATCTCGAAGTCCGCGGCGCATCAGGCGTGCATCGCTCGTAAAGCAGCCAGCAAGCGTCAACGCGAGCGCCTCACTCTGCTCGACGAATGCATGCAGCGGATAGGGCTCACCCAAGACCGCGCGACTCGCGCGCGTTTCAAGCGCAAAGTGTGGACGAACGACGGCAGCGTGCAACCATGCAGGCACCGGCACGGCCACTGGATCGCCCTCGCGCGGAGCGATGACGAGGCCTCCAAGTAGCGATGGAGCGACATTGTCACCGTGGGCGCTTCCGCTCGCGGCCGACTCGCCCTGCACCGCCGCGCGGTAAAGCGTGCCAATCCCGCACGGAGTCTCGAGGGTTGCATTGGCTGCGACGACGGCCGCGACACTTGATGCCGCTGAACCTCCCATTCCTGAGCCGAGGGCGATCCCTTTGGTGATCGACACATCGAACCCCGTGCCACGCGGGCACGACTCGAGCAACGCGATCACCGCGCGTCCAGCGGTGTTCGCATCTGCGTCGAGTGGCAGCGCGAGGTCGAGCCCACTGATCTCGAGAATCCGCACGCGCCCTGACGTGTTGCGCGTCACTGTGACCGTGTCGCCGCACGAATCAAGTGCGTGACCGAGCACGTCAAATCCGACAGCGACATTGCCAACACTCGGCGGGGCTGTCGCGGTCGCTCGCTCGCGCGTCACAGGTGTGCTCCAAGAGCAGTCGCAACACGAAGAAGGTCAGCCATGACTCCAGCAGCCGTGACCTCGGGGCCAGCTCCAGGACCCTGCACAACGAGCGGATTGTCGCAGTAGCGCGTTGTCTTGAACTGCACCACATTGTCGGTGAGCTGAATGTGCGCGAATGCGTGCGTCCGTGGAAGTTCGACGAGCCCAACGGTGGCGACTCCTGCTGCGAGCCGCGCGACGAATCGCAGTACGCAATCACGCGCGCGTGCCGCCTCGAAGCGGGCGCGCATCGGAGCATCGAGTTCATGCACGCGTGCGAGAAAGTCGCTGAGCGAACATGCCCGAAGCGGCTCAGGCACGAGCGACTCAAGTCGCACATCGCTCAGGCTCAGGTCAAGCGAGCACTCGCGCGCGAGAATGACGAGCTTGCGTGCAACATCGAGCCCCGACAAATCGTCACGCGGATCGGGTTCGGTATATCCAAGCGACCTCGCCTCTTCAACGAGCTCTCCAAACTGCTTCGTGCCATCAAACCGATTGAAGAGGTACGCGAGTGTGCCAGAAAAGATGCCATCGACGCTGAGCACATCATCGCCCGTGTCAATGAGGTCGCGAAGCGTCGTGATGATCGGCAATCCCGCACCGACCGTTGCCTCATAGCGAAAGCGTCCGCCGGCGCGTTTGATCGCGTGGTAGCGCGCAAGGTCTCCGCTGCCGGCACACTTGTTTGGAGTGATGACGTGGATTCCCCTCGCGAGCCATCCCGCGTAGTGATCCGCCACCCGATCACTCTGTGTGCAATCGATAATCACCGCGTGCGGAAGGTGCTCTGCGTGCACATGTGCGGCGAAGGCGTCGAGGTCGACGTCAAGCCCCAGATCGAGGTTGCCGTCAAGTTCAAGCGACGGATCGCCAAGCGCCATTCGCTTGCTGTTCGCAACTGCGCGTACCCGCAAGTCAACGGTGCTGCGCGCGATCAGTCCTTTGCGTGTTGCCTCGATCTGGCGCAAGATCGCTTGCCCAACATGCCCAGGACCGATGACACCGATCGACATCGTCTGCGCGCTCAAATAGAAGCCAGCGTGCACAGCTCGAAGTGCACGTGTGGCGTCGGCCGAGTCAATCGCGACTGAAATGTTTCGCTCAGATGCTCCTTGCGCGATCATCCGCACGTTCACCCGCGATCGCCCAAGCGATTCAAAGAGCTGCGCCGAGACTCCTGGGTGACCTGCCATGCCATCGCCGACGACTGCGAGCACCGCGACATCCGTCATGACCCGCACATCCGTAATCTGGCCCGCGGCAAGTTCGCGCGTAAATGCTTCTCGTACCGCATTCTCTGCGGCGACTGCATCGCGCGCACGAATCGTGCAGCAGATCGAATGTTCGCTCGAGCCCTGACTGATCATCACCACAGAGACTCCTGCTCGGTGCAGCGATTCAAATGCGCGCGCGGCGGTCCCGGGCACGCCGATCATCCCAGCGCCTTCGAGCACGAGGATCGTGAGCTCCTTGAAGGTGGTCACTCCCTTGACGGGTGTCGTTGGTCCAGGTTCGTCACTGATGCGCGTGCCAGGATGAGTCGGGTTGAATGTGTTGCGCGCGATGATCGGAATGCCACGTTCAAACGCGGGGGCCATCGTCTGTGGGTGAATGACGCTTGCGCCGAAGTATGAGAGCTCACACGCTTCGGCATACGAGAGTCGGTCGATCAAGACGGCCTCGGGCACGACTCGGGGGTCGGCCGAGTAAATGCCATCGACATCGCTCCAGACATTGAGTTCGCTCGCGCCAAAGAGTGCGGCAAAGATCGCCCCTGAGAAGTCGCTTCCGTTTCGGCCGAGCGTCGTGATGCGCCCCTCTCGAGTGCGGGCAACAAACCCAGTCACGATCGTTCGCGGACCAATTGGCCCCAGATGTGCGTGCAGCCGATCAGCACTCTCGCGCCACTGCACCATCGCTCCGAGATCACTCTGTTCGACGACGAGCACTTCGCGAGCATCAAGCCACTGGCTAACCGCACCGCGCGCATGCAGAGCTGCATCAATCAAGAGCGACGACCAGACTTCGCCGAGCCCGCTCACGAGATCAACGATGTCACTTGAAAGTGCCCCCACGAGCGACTGAGCCTGTAGCAGCTCGCGCAGATTTGAGAACTCGGTGTCGAGTCGATCGAGCAGTGGTCGCGCGGCGTCGCCAAGCAAACTGCGCGCAGCCTCTGTGTGCCGCGCCTCCAGTGCACCGAGCGCCGTGCGCCACTGGTGGTCCTTCGCCGCGGCCTGCTTCGCAAGCGCGATCAGCGCATCGGTGACTCCGCGCATCGCGCTGATGGCAACGATCTGTCGTTCATTCCGCGCGAGAAGCAAGTCGACGACATGCGCCATCTTTGCCGCATCCGCCACACTGCTGCCTCCGAACTTGTGCGCAATCACTCGCCGAGTGTAATGGGATCGCGTCGAAGTACCCTTGCGCGATGCGATTCGCTGCGACTCTCGCACTGACCCTGTGCGGCACCGTCGGGATTGCCCCGCCGCGAGAACTTCCTCCCAACATCATTGTGGTTCTCGCCGATGACCTCGGCGTGGGAGACCTCGGGTGCTACGGACAGGCGAAAATCCACACGCCATCAATCGACGCGCTTGCTGCGTCGGGCATGCGATTCACTGCGGCCTATGCGCCAGCGCCTGTGTGCGCTCCAACGCGGTGCATGCTGATCACCGGGCGTGACGCCGGTCACGCGCAGATTCGAGACAATCACGAAGAGCCCCGTGAGGGGCAACTGCCACTCGCGGCTGGCACCACAACCATCGCGACGTTGCTTCATGCGCAGGGGTACGCGACGGCGATCATCGGCAAGTGGGGGCTCGGCGGACCCGCTAGTACAGGCGTGCCCACAAAGCAGGGGTTCGATTTCTTCTACGGGTTTCTCTGTCAGCGCAAGGCGCACGATCATTACCCGCGCGAACTCTGGCGTAACGAAACGCGTGAACCCCTGCCGCAGAACGCTGAGGCAACACCTGCAGGGCGGGTACACGCACAACAGCGATTCACTGAAGAGTCGATTGCCTTCATCGACGCGAACAAAGATCGACCATTTTTTCTCTTGCTCGCGTGCACGATTCCTCACCTCGCGCTGCAAGTCGATGCGGCTGACCTAGCGCAGTATTCGGGGGCTTTTCCCGAGACGCCATACATAGGAGAGAAGGGATATCTCGCCAACACGACTCCCCGGGCAACCTATGCAGCGATGATCACGCGCATGGACCGTGACGTTGGGCGCATTGTTGAAGCGCTGCGCGATCGTGCACTCGATCGGCGAACACTCATCATCGTCGCGAGTGACAATGGAGCCGCCGGACCAGTCGGTGGCGCAGATTGCGCGTTTTTCAATTCATACGCTGGGCTGCGCGGCCACAAGGGAACTCTCTTCGAAGGGGGAATCCGAGTGCCACTGATCGCCAACTGGCCTGGTGTGATCGCGCCGAACTCGATCTGCGCGACTCCCGCTGCGCTCTACGACCTCATGCCGACCTGCGTCGATGTTGCGGGTGGCGGAGTGCCACATGAGATCGAAGGCCTTTCGCTTGCGCCGATCTTGCGCGGCAAGTCTTCCGACTCGACACCAGTCGTTGCACGCGAAGCGCTCTACTTCGAGTTTCCAAGTTCGGGAGGGCAGCAGGCACTTCGCATCGGTCGCTACAAGGCGCTTCGACGGGGGCTCAATCGAGGGAACCTGAGTATCGCACTCTACGACCTCGAGAAAGACCCCGCCGAGACGACTGATATCGCCGCGAGTCTTCCAGAGATTGTCGCGCGCGCGAGCCAGCTCTTCATCGATGGCCGCGAGGCCTCACGGGGTTTTCCGCTCGCGACCATCGACGCGCTCACTCCGCCAGCAGGCATGCGGTTCATTCCTGGTGGTGAGTTCGACATGGGAAGCGCTCCCGGTGATGCGCACGCTCGTGGCGACGAGCTGCCTCGTCACCGTGTGCGGCTCGCCCCGTACTTCATCGACGAAACCGAAGTCACCAATGCCCAGTTCGCGAAGTTTGTCGACGCGACGAACTACAAGACGATCGCCGAGCGGCCAGTCGATTGGAACGAGATGAAGAAGCAGGTTCCGCCGGGCACTCCAGCCCCAGCGCCAGAGTTGTTGCAACCGGGAGCGCTCGTCTTCACTCCTCCCAAGTCTGTCGCGGGACTCGTGGACTATCGCCAGTGGTGGACATGGACCATCGGCGCCGACTGGCGTCATCCCGAGGGGCCGCAGTCGAACATCGACACGCGAGCAGACCATCCCGTCGTGCATGTCAGCTTTGATGACGCTCTGGCCTATGCGGCATGGGCAGGCAAGCGATTGCCAACCGAAGCTGAGTGGGAATTCGCAGCGCGGGGATCACTCGCCCACGCTGCATATCCGTGGGGAAACGAGATGAAGCCGGCAGGCGAGACACGCATGAACTGTTGGCAGGGAGAGTTTCCGACGGCCAACACGCGCGAGGATGGATTCGAGAGAACGAATCCCGTGCGCGCGTTCGCTGCCAACGGATACGGGCTCTACGGAGTCGCGGGCAATGTCTGGGAGTGGTGCAGTGATGTGTATGACGGGGGGGAATACGGCGAGCGGGCCGCAGCGATGAAGCCAGGGGAGCCAGTGTTCAACCCTCAGCGCCTCTTGAAGCCGGGCGACGACCCGAGTGCTGCTCAGAGAGTCCACCGGGGGGGAAGTTTTCTCTGTCACGAGTCGTATTGCTCGAGTTATCGAGTGGCGGCCAGAATGTCCACAAGCGCAGACTCTGCTCTATCTCATCTTGGATTCCGCTGCGCGATGAGTGTTGCGCAGCCATCCAAGTAGCAACGCCACCCCACTCTGCGCTACGCTGTTCTCATGATTCCGGCGAGGTCACAACTATCACTGTGCATATCACTCATCGTGAGTTGCG
>SYHM01000068.1 GCA_005799205.1 Planctomycetia bacterium
GCCGAGTTCGATCTCAACTGAACGCACAAGCGCTGCGATCTCCTCGATCGTCCGTTGGTAATCGCCCTGTGGCGTCGCGACTCGCCGTCGCACAAGTTCGCGACCGCTGTCGTCAAGCGCGCACGCGGCGATCTTCGTTCCACCAAGATCCACGCCGATGCGAATCATGTTGGCGCCGCAAGGCTCCGCACGATGGTGTCCACGATCGCCGCCCCGAGCCGCGCGGTGCGTCCGCCAACATCGAGGTTGGGAGCGCACTCAGCGATTTCGACTCCCGCGACTCTTCCGCTCGCGGTGATGCGGCGGATCACTCGCCGGAAGGTTGCATCCGGCATGATTCCCATCGGCGAGGGTGCACTGACCCCTGGAGCGACTGCTGCACTGAACACATCGAGATCAACACTCAAGCACACCAGGTCGACCGTCGAGAGAAACCGATCGACCAATTGCACAAGTTGTGCCTCCTGGCAGGGATGAAACGCGTCGGCGTCGACGAGTTGCGCTCCTGCCCCGAGGGCCGCATGAATGAGTGCAGGAGTGTTATGAGGGGACTGCATTCCAATCGCCAGATACTTGAACGGAAGGTTGTGTACTGAGCTCCACGAGTGCACCTGCGCGAACGGCGATCCCGAGTGCGCACGCCCTGCGTGCAGCGGTCGCATGTCGACATGCGCATCGAAGTTGATGCACCCCACGACGGTTCCCTCAGACGCAGCTCTCACGGTTCCGAGCCAATGACCGTACGCCTGGTCGTGGCCACCGCCCAAGATCAGTGGGATTCCACCGCCGGCGCGAACGGCCGCGACAGCAGCCGCGAGTGCCTGTTGCCACGATTCGACATCGTCACCCGCCCCTGCGACATCCCCCGCGTCACACAATGAGTGGGTCGTTGGAGCGGGGAGATTTGCACATGCAGCCCGCAGCACATTGGGACCCTCGGCGGTACCGACTCGGCCAAAGTTGGCGCGCACGCCAGCGTCGCTGGGATATCCGATGACGACAACGGGCTGCCGTCTCGCGCGGCTCGTTGGAAGTGCCCCCCAGGGACGAATCACCTGATGCCAGCGCTGCGCGGTCGGGTCGGGTCCATCATCGCGTCCTCGCCAGGTCCATGTCATGAGGGATGATCCTACGATGAACCTCTATGGCACGACGAACACGGCGCGCACTTCGAGTGATCACTGCAGACGACTTGCGACGATTCGTCGTCCCCTCAGATCCCAATATTGACCCAACGGGCGAGCGCGTCGTCTGGACCGCCAAGTCTGCCGACCGTCCAGGCAGTTCACGCACCGAGTTGTGGATCGCTGGAGTCACTGGTTCAAGTGCAGGCCGGCGCATCACGCGCGGGCCTCGTGATCGCTCGCCACGCTGGTCTGCGACGGGTTCACAGCTCGCATTCGTTCGTGAGGAGACAAAGGGTAAGCCGCAACTCGTGCTCGCCACCCTCACAGGACTGAAGCTCGGCACGCCCACGCCACTCACGCGACTCGCGGCGGGGACCATCGGCGATGTTCGATGGTCGCCCCGAGGCGACGAGATCGCGTTCGCATTTCGTGAGACGATGGAACAACTTACGACCGACGCCGCGAAGGCGCGTGAGAGCCTCGGAGCGAGCACTCCTCCCCTCATTGTCGACGACTCTTGGTATCGCCTCGATGGAGATGGCGTCTTCGGATCGGCTCGTTTCTCGCTCTGCATCGTGCACATTGCAACGCGCCGTGTGCGAACAATCGACCTGGGCGACACGATGGGGACGTTCAGTTTTAGCTGGTCGAGCGATGGGGCATCGATTGTTGCGGCGGTCAATCGATCGCCGCGTGCGATCTTTGAACCGTGGAACTCGCAGCTCGTCGTGGTCAACGCCCGCACCGGGGCGAGTCGAGTCATTCAAGGGTTGCCAGTCGGACCCAAGAGTGCGCCAGCATTCTGCCCCGATGGAAGCATGGTCGCGTTTGCGGGTCGGCGCGGACGCACCGATTCGTATGCAACGACGAACCTCGGCCTCTTCGTGCACGACCTGCGATCGAAGAAGACGCGCGATGTCCTCGCTTCGACCGACTACTGCCTAATGAGCCCAACGCTTTCAGACTGCGCCGAAAGCGGATTCGGTGCGTGGTTCCGCTGGATGCCCGACAGCGAATCACTCATCATGCGCATCGGCTGGCACGGTTCGGGACTCCTAGTCAGTGCCGGCGCGCGAAAGGGTGCGGTGGTCTCGCACACGCTGCCTGAGGCCGATCACATTCCTGCCTCCCTCGCCACCAACGGAAGCCGCATTGCGTTGGTGCGATCCGCGCCCACAGAACCGCCGGAGGTCTGCGTTGCTGACATCTCGGGGCGCGAGTTCGCTGTGAGACAACTCTCGCAGCACAATAGCGCGCTGTGCGATGAGCTTGATCTCGCGGCTCCAGTGAGCGCATGGGCCAAGGCGCGTGATGGAACTGCCGTGCAGTACTGGATCATGCGTCCTCCAGCAGCTGCACGCGCGGGACGCCGTACTCCCGCGGTTCTCGAAGTGCACGGAGGGCCGCACGCTCAGTATGGATTCACATTCTTTCATGAGTTCCAACTGCTTGCGGCAAACGGGTACACGGTCGCGTACGGAAATCCGCGCGGATCAAAGGGGTACGGAGTTGCATTCTGCAGCGCGATTCACGGGTCGTGGGGAGGCAAAGACTGGATGGATGTGCAGGCAATCACGCGAGCACTACAGCGGGATCCTCAAGTCGATCGCACGCGCATCGGCATCATGGGTGGTTCATACGGGGGCTACATGACGCTCTGGGCTGTCGGCCACTCGAAGGACTACTGCGGAGCGATTAGCGACCGCTGCGTCTCGAACATTGTCAGCCACTGCGGCAACTCCGACTATCCCAATGTCCCTGGCATCTACTGGAAGGGAGCGGCGTACTCCGACCCCTCTGCGATGTGGAAGTCGAGTCCACTTCGAGCCTTCTCGAAGGCTCGCACACCAATGCTGCTGATTCACAGTGAAGGAGATCTTCGCTGCAACATCGAACAGTCAGAGCAGATTCACGCGGCCCTGTGCGCCCAATCGGTACCAGTGCGATTTGTGCGATACCCACGAGAGACAAGCCACGGAATGAGTCGCGCTGGCCCGCCCGATCTGCGCATCCACAGACTGAACGAAATCGTCTCGTGGTGGCAACGCGTCTTTCAACTGAAGCCGACTACTTCTCGCCGCCAAAGAGTCCCTTAATGGCATCACCGGCCCCTTCAAGAGTTTTCTGGACCGCGGAACCAGTCTGCTCAAGGATCGACTTCGTTGCGTTGGCCAGCGACGAAGACGCAGTCTGCAATCCGCTGAGCGCTTGCTGCGAGAGGCCCTCAACCTTCGCCTGAACGATCGCCACGAGCAGGCGATTCATCAACTCAGCTGAGAGTTGCGCCGCGACATCGCTCACCTGCGTCTTAGTTCCAAGGTCGCTCACGGCAAGGGCTGGGATCGCAACTTCGACGCTCTCCCCTTGCGATAACACCGCGCTGCCGCGCGCTGAGACCCGAATGCCCGACATGGTGAGCGAACGGATCACCACCGTTCCGCCAGCTGATGGTTCGGTGGCGGGCGGCGCAGTGCTTGCACTCGCAGCATCGTGATCCTTTGCGACCGTATCTGCGACCACCTGCAGATTGACGAGCCCGCTCGCTTCTACCACGTGCACCGAGAGACCGTTCAGTTCGATCGACTCGATCACGATGTCATGCGAGAGCAACTCTGAGAGTCCCGCGGTGATCGACGCGCGCTCGAGTTCGATCATCGGACCATCTCCAAACCCAGCGGGTTGCGCGATCTGCAGTCCTGTGAGAGTTGAGCGACCCTCGAAGAGTCCCAAGTGCACCGATCGAACGGTGGTCGGGGTACCGAGGTGCATGGTCGCGGCGGTGGTGAGAATTCGTGCCGCCACCGCGTCGAGGAACAGCAGTGCAGCGACAATCACAACGGCGCCCAGCACGCACAACGCGATCACGACCTTGCGGACCCTTCGAATAAGGGTTCTGCGCGAAGTAGGTGCGCAACTCGTGGGCTCTGTGCGATTCATGCATCGCGAGCCTATCATTCGCCCCTCCATGCCACGAGAAACACCGACCGATCCTGCAAGCGTCGCAGCCATGGCGAATGTCCGCGCGATGCTTTCGTTCATCGGCGAAGACCCCGATCGTGAGGGATTGCGCGACACACCCAAGCGTGTTGTGCATGCGATGCGCGAACACTTCGTCGGATACACGATGGATGCCGCCGACGAACTCGGCAGGACATTCACTGAGATCGATGGCTACGACCAGATGGTCTTGCTGACAGGGATCGATGTGCACAGCCACTGCGAACATCACATGGTGCCATTCGTCGGAAAGGCACACGTGGCCTACATCCCTGACGGGAAGGTCGTTGGACTCTCAAAGCTCGCGAAGGTGGTTGAGATTTATTCGAAGCGTCTTCAAGTGCAAGAGAAGTTGACGGCGCAAATCGCGAACGCAATCCAGACGCACCTTCAGCCACTCGGAGCAGCGGTCGTCGTACAGGCGCGCCACTTTTGCATGTGTTACCGAGGCGTTCGGCAACCCCATGCGTGGACGACAACGAGCAAGCTCACTGGAATCTTCCTAGAAGACCCAGCGACACGCTCAGAGTTCTTGCGCCTGATCGAAATCGGACAGCAGCCCGCCTCTGGCTGGTAAGTCTCAGCTGCTGCGCCCAACGGCGTCGAGGCAGAGCATCTCGAAGGCAATCTGCGCGGCGAGCATTGCGGTGTTCGCCGACTGGTCGCGCGATGGGCAGACCTCGACGACATCCGCCCCGACGACCTGCGCCCCTTGAAACCTGCGCAGAATGCCGAGCAACTGGGCCGCGGTGAAGCCACCGCAGACTGGGGTTCCTGTTCCGGGAGCGCACGACGGATCGGCCGAATCGACGTCACATGAGAGATACATCGGAGCATCGCCAACGCGATCTCGAAACTCGAGCACCCCCCGCTCTGCTGCGGCGAAGTCGTCGATGAATTGACTCATCAGCGCAAGTGTGATCCCCCGCTCTCGTGCAAACCGCAGGTCGTCGAGGGTATTGAGCGAACCGCGAACGCCAGCAATCAAAGTGCGTTGCGCGTCGATGCATCCATCCTCGATCGCACGCCGAAGGAATGACGCATGCCCATACGACTCGCCCCACACCGCATCGACCGTGTCGAGGTGCGCATCGAAGATGACCGCGGCAATCCCAGATGCAGGACGACCCGCGCGCTCCCACGCGACTCGAATGTTGGCAAGCGAAACTGAGTGGTCGCCCCCGAGGGCGAGCAAGTGTGCCTGCGACGGTTGGCCGAGTCCCTGGGCAAACGAGGTGAGTTGCTCGAGTGTGTCACTGCATGAATAAGGAGCGACCGGCGAGTCACCACCGTCTGCAAGCGAAAAGCACTGAGCGAGATCCACTTCGAGCTCAAGGCTTGTCGGCTTGAGGTATTGACTCGCGTCACGGATCGCCCGGGGACCGAACCGCGCACCGGGGTGGAAGGTCGTGCCTCCATCGAATGGCGCGCCGTACACGATCCAGTCGGGTGCATCGGCGGCGGCGAGATCACTTACTCGCGGAAATCTCATGAAGGTGGCGAGTCCTGCGAAGCGCGGCTGCACTCGCCCACTGGGGAGTTGGGTCGGCATCGCAGGATCGTAAGCACTTCTGGCGCGACTCGCCCCCACCAGGCGTCACGCGCATTCGAACGGCTGCATTCCCTGAGGCAGCACCGCTGCATCCGATCGCTCTTCGAGGTGTGCGATCGGTGCGGCGCACGAGTCGATACTGAACGCACCAGCAGGACGGTTGTTTCCTGAGTGGCCGAGTCCGCCAAAAGGCAATCGGCTGCTCGCGCCTGCGGTGCCGACATTCCAGTTGACGCATCCCGCGCGAATGTGGGGAGCGATTCGCCGCCACGTCTCCTCGCTCGACGTGAAGACTGCAGCAGCGAGTCCGTACTGCGATGCGTTCGCCTGCTCGACCGCATCATCGTCGCTGGTCGCCAACGAGATCTGCACGAGTGGCCCGAAGACTTCTTCGTCGTGGTCGTGCGTGAATCGGTCGACTTCGACGACTCCAGGCGTCAGAAACCATCCGGGGCGGTCGATCGCGGTTGCGGCAAGGATGACGCGTCCCCCCCTGCTCACACACTTCGTCTGAAACGCCAGCACGGCATCGCGCGCGTGCTGAGAAATCAACGGCCCCATGAACACAGGCTCGCGCGCATCGCCCGGACCGATGACAAGTGTGCTCGCAACCTTGGTGAAGAGCGACATGAACTCGCGTGCCACCGACGCGGCGACGATGATGCGCCGCGTGCAGGTGCAACGCTGTCCGGTCGTCGCGAACGCGCTGCGCACGCACTCGATCACTGCCTGTTTCAGATGCGCGTCTGCGCAGACAATCGCCGCGTTGTTGCCTCCCATCTCGAGTGCAATCAACCGTCCTGGCCGTTCAAGATTCGCTGCAAGAATGCGCCGTCCCGTTGGCCACGATCCCGTGAAGAGGATGCCGTCAACTGCGTCGTGGTCGCAGAGTTTCGCGGCGTGGGCTGGTCCGCCAGCGATCACGTTGAAGACTCCCGCAGGGATGCCCGCCCGGTCGGCGCACTCAGCAAGCAACTGCCCGACAGCCGGAGTGCGCTCGCTCGGCTTGAAGACGATGGTGTTGCCCGCAAGAAGCGCGGGCACGAAGTGACCGTTGGGAAGGTGCGCTGGAAAATTGAACGGCCCAACCACCGCCATTACGCCATGCGGACGAAACGTGCACGATGCTCGCCTCGTCTGCGTCACTTCAAACGGCTCGAACTTCACGCGCGCTGCGCAGGCGGGCTCGAGCGTGATCGTGATCTTCTCGGCGAGCGCGCTCGCTTCAAGTCGGCTCTCCGCAAGTGTCTTGCCATTCTCGAGGGTAATCAGCGCAGCGATCGATTCATGGCGTGCCTTGAACTCATCGCGAAGGGCTTCGAGCGACTCGCGACGCCCTGCCTCTCCCGCGGCTCTCCACGCGCGACCAGCAGCGACGGCGCTTGCCACCGCGAGGTCGACATGCCCCGCGTCGGCGCGACCCTGCCAGACCTCGTCGCTCGGCGCCGCAGGGTCATGGCTCGCGATCGACCCGTCGCCGGCGTCACCGAGTCCCTGCGCGAGTGCTAGAAACTGGCCGCCGATGTAGTCGCTGGGCTCGTGTGAGATCAGTCCGCGGCGAACTGCGTCGCTCATCGACGGCTCCGACGACCTTTCGGGGGGGTGGCTGTCGCGCGGCGATCGAGCGTCACTGCGTTGCCACCCTTGTCGAATGCTGTGAGACCGATCTGAGCCCCCTCGCACGCGCCGAGCAACCCAATCGCCTTTGCTGGCAATCGAACTCCGTCTGCGCTGAGCGCGAACTCGCTGCGCAC
>SYHM01000069.1 GCA_005799205.1 Planctomycetia bacterium
CGTCGAACAAATGCGTGAATCGCTGGCCAGTAGCGTTGGGCGACGACCTCCCTGCTTTGCGCAGCCGTGGAGGAGTCAGAAGCTGCATCGAGAATCGCGCGCCAGTTTGTGTGGCTCGCGCCCGCAGACGAGTCGTTGGAGTGATTGGTCGGTTGCAATCGAGTCCCGTTACATCAAGACGAGTCAGAGAGGCCGAACCTCAGCGGGCCAACTTCAGCGGGCCAACTTCAGCGGGCCAACTTCAGCGGGCGCAGTCCCGCGTGAAGATAGTCCCGCGTGAAGATAGTCCTCAGCGGGCGCAGTCCCGCGTGAAGATAGTCCTCAGCGGGCGCAGTCCCGCGTGAAGATAGTCCTCAGCGGGCGCAGTCCCGCGTACAGACAGTATGGAGCCGAGGGGAGTTGAACCCCTGTGCCGATCCAGATGAAATGCCGCTTCTACGCGTGTAGCCGTCCATTCCATCTCGGTCTGCGCTCCGCTGGACGGCGTCGTGCAGCAGACCTTGGCACGCAAGTGTCTCGTTCCTCTGCGGCGTGCCAGCCCTTTGGAACCAGTCCGATTTGTGTCGGCCCCTCATCTCATCGGACGTCGGATGAGGTGACCGCGCGGCCTAATTAGGCTGCGAGTGCGTACTGCGTATTGGCAGACGTGTTGTGCATCCTTTTTACGTGGCCTGGATGCTCCACGACGCGCGACGACAAGCCATGGCTGGCCGGTCGAAGCCAATTCGGCCCCGATTGTCAAAGATCACCTCGCACTCTAGCGTCGAATTGCCAGATGTGCGACTTATACTCGCGAGGAATGCATGGTTTGCGGCAGTTGATCGTGAGCGTTGGAGCCACATTGGCCGTCATGCTCTTGTGCGCATGCGAGCTCACGGGAGCAGATCAGGCTGTCGCACCCCAGGATCCCGCACCAATGCCACCGACAAGCTCATCGATTCGAACAGAGAATTCAACGGTGCCGACACAACACACCTATTCACGCAGCGGTTTCGACGTCACGCCGCTCAGTGAAGCGCGTGTCGCTGAGCTTGCAACCAAGCTCACCCCGGAGGCCTTTCGTGTCACGCAAGGGTCGGGCACAGAGCCCGCATTCTGCGGCAATCTTGTCGACAACAAGTTGCACGGGGTCTACTGCTGCGTCGTCTGTGGATTGCCGCTGTTCTCGAGCGAAAGCAAGTTCAATTCTGGGACTGGGTGGCCTAGTTTCTTCACGCCAGTGGACGCTGCACACGTGAGTGAGCGCGTTGACCGCACGCACGGCATGGAGCGCACAGAGATCAACTGCGCTCGTTGCAGATCGCACCTCGGACATGTCTTTTCGGACGGACCGCGGCCAACAGGCTTGCGATTTTGTCTCAACAGTGCAGCACTCACCTTCTACGAAAAGGGTTCACCGATGCCGATCGTGAGTCAACCAATCAAGACCGAAACGGCGTACTTCGCCGGTGGGTGCTTCTGGGGAGTCGAGCATGTCTTTCAGGAAGCCCCTGGCGTGATCACGGCGACAAGCGGATACATGCAGGGATCAGTCGAGCGGCCAACTTACGAACAAGTCTGCACGGGCAAGACGGGCCACGCGGAGGCCGTACAAGTCATCTTCGATCCGAGCGTGATTTCCTTCCGCCAACTGCTCGAGGGGTTCTTCGAACTGCACGACCCAACGCAAGTGAACCGCCAGGGACCAGATAGTGGAACCCAGTATCGCAGTGGGGTGTTCTGCACCGATGCTGCGCAGCTCGCGCAGGCACGGGAGTTCATTGCGAAACTAGGTGCGTCAACGAGATTCAGCGCGCCGATCGCGACGCAGGTCGAACTCGCCAAGACTTTTTATCCCGCTGAGGACTACCACCAGGACTACGTGCAAAACACTGGCAGAGTCTGCCATGTCGGCAACCCATGGCCGCAGGTCCTTGGGGCGACGAAGTGATCTTTCGTATCGCGTTGTGCGCAGCGGCAGTCTGGTGCATGGGGTCGCGTTCAAGCGCCCAGAGTGCGCTCGTGCCATCGCTCGAGTCGATCCTGAGCCCCCAAAAGTTGCGTGCGTGGCATGACCTTCTCGGAAGCGAGCCCCATGTTGCTGGCAGTGACGGAGACGCGCGTCAGATTCGCCGACTCGCAATCGCATTCGGGCAGATGGGGCTGCAAGTTGAAACCCACGACTTTTACGCGCTTCTTTCGCGGCCGGTGGCGGCGCGCGTGGAAATCGTCGACGAGTCGAGCGCGAGTCGGCCGTCCCCGCCAACACTTCACAGTCGCCGCGGAGTCCTTCCAGTCATCGAAGCGAATCTTGCCGAAGACCCAGCCGCTGCGCATCCCGACCTGACGTGGGGATGGAACGCATACAGCGGGTCTGGCGATGTCACAGGAGAGGTGGTGTATGCCAACTATGGAACGCGAGCAGACTTCGCCCGTCTGAAGGAACTTGGGGTCGCTGTCGAAGGCAAGATCGTCATCGCGCGCTACGGCGGCAATTTTCGTGGTTACAAGGCGAAGTTTGCGCAAGAGGCAGGGGCGATCGGACTCTTGATGTACATCGATCCTGCGGACAGCGGATTCACAAAGGGAGATGTGTATCCAAGTGGAACATGGGCGAACGACTCGTGTATTCAGCGTGGGTCGATTCTGAGCCTTGACTATCCAGGTGACCCGCTGACTCCTGGGACCGAGGCAACGAAGGATGCCACGCGGCTTGATGTTGGATCGGTTGCGCTTCCAACGATCGTCGTGCAACCAATTGGGTACGGGGCCGCGGGTCAGATCCTCAGCCAGATGACTGGTACTGAAGCACCCGATGCCGCGTGGCGGGGTGGACTCGCGATGCCCTATCGACTTGATGGAGGTCCCGCGCTCAAGGTGCGCATGAAGGTCGAGCAATCGCGCGAGATTCGCAGGAGCGCCAACGTGATCGCACGGCTCAAGGGAAGCGCACAGGATGGTTCATGTGTGATCATCGGGTGTCATCACGATGCGTGGGGGTTTGGCGCTGCAGATCCGCTCGCGGGAACTATTGTCCTCATGGAGGTCGCGCGCGCGTTCGCGCAGCGCGCGGCCGAGGGCGCGCGACCAGTGAGCGACATCATGTTCTGCGCCTGGGGAGCCGAAGAGTTCGGCATCATCGGATCAACCGAGTGGGTCGAAGGGCACGAAGAAGACCTGAAACACGCGACGGCATACCTCAATCTCGACATGGCCTCGATGGGGCCAAACCTCGGCATCGGTGCGTCAGCATCGCTGCAGCCGGCCGTGGCAAGCGCGTGCGCTATCGATCGTGCGAAGATTGGTTCAATCGGTGGTGGAAGCGATCACATTGGATTCCTCTTCCACTGTGGAGTTCCAAGCGTGACTATTGGCGCTGGTGGAGCCCCAGGGACGAGTTATCACTCCAACTATGACACGACAGCGTGGTACCGCAAGACAGTCGGTGAGGATTACGCGAGCGCAATGATGGTTGCGCGTGCGACCCTCGCGATCGCAGCACGCTGCGCAGATAGTGAACACAATCCCATCTCTGCGTCCGCCCTCATCGCGTCAGTTTGCAGCGAATGCACGAAGGTGCAGGAGCAGGCGCAGAAGCATCCCGGAGCACTCACCAACGCACGTGCACACGCGGCGGAAGCGGTTTCGAGCGCCTTTACCGCGCTCGCAGAGGCGGCCTCACAGTTCGATTCTCGTGCATCGATCGAAGAGGGGTGGAGAGTCGACCGAGCGCTGCTCGACCCCGTGGGAATAGCCGGTCGCCCTTGGTTTCGAAGCCTAGCCCTCGCCTCGGACCGTGACAGTGGCTATCAGGCAACGCCCCTCCCAGGCCTTGCAGAGGCTGACGATCAGGACTCGATTTTGCGCGCTCAGCGCGCACTCGAAGGGGCGGCAGAGCGGCTAGCGGCAGTATTGAAGCAATAGCGCAACATTTCTTTTGGAGTTCCGTAGGTAGGTTGTATTGTTTCGTGTCCCCGTCAGGATCAGTGACCTACAACCAAAGATATCCATGCGACTCCTCATCCCAACCGTCATTGCCCTCACCGCGACCTTCTGTGGATCAGCCAACGCTGGCGTTACCGCGATCAAGCCGAAACTCGTGATTGGAACTGGCTTGACCTATCCAACCACGATTGCGAGCGCGCCAGGCGACACGACGAGACTCTTCGTCTGCCAGAAGCGCGGAGTGATTTCGATTATCGATATTTCTGGAGCGACCCCCGTCCTCTTGGCGACCCCGTTCCTTGACATCGACACGCTCGTGACCGGCGGAGCAAGCACAGGTGACGAGCAGGGGTTGCTGGGATTGACGTTCGACCCTGACTACACGAACAATGGCCAGTTCTATGTTTACTACACCACCGCCTCGACGAATCTTGTTGCGCGCTATTTGCGTTCGACGACGAACCCAAATGTGGCGCAGACGACTGGTGTCACGCTTATGAGTTGGTCAGATCCATACACCAATCACAATGGTGGATGCATTCAGTTCAAGCCAGGAACGCGCGACCTCTATATCGGAACGGGCGACGGTGGAAGCGCCAATGATCCCGCTGGCAACGGGCAGAATCTGCAAGCCAAGCTTGGCAAGATGCTTCGTATCACACCGACGGTTGGCGGCGCATCTCCGTACCACACGATCCCAACCGACAACCCATATGCAGGCGGCGCAGTGACGACTGACGATGCCGTCTGGGCGTACGGGCTTCGCAATCCTTGGAGGTGGAGTTTCGACCGAGCCAATGGCGACATGTACATCGCCGATGTGGGCCAGAACGCCGTCGAAGAGGTGAACTACGCCCCATCGAACCATGCTGGTGGTCGCAATTACGGATGGCGCTGCACCGAAGGGACGAGTTGCACGGGTCTCACAGGATGCACCTGCAACGGGACGACTCTCACTGCACCAGTGCGAACCTACACCCACGTGGCTGCTGGCGGGTACAGCATCACTGGTGGCTATGTCTACCGTGGCTGCGCGATGCCAGACATGCAAGGCATCTACTTCTATGTCGATTACTCAACGAACAACTCATGGTCCTTCAAGATGGTTGGTGGGGCGGTGACCGAGTTTGTCACGCGCAATGCAGAGCTTCAGGTGGCCCTCGGCGGTCAGACAGTCAATCAGATTGTGGCCTTCGGAGAGGACGGCAACGGTGAGCTGTACATGGCAGACCATGGCGGCCAGATCTACAAGATCGTTCCAGCGACTGGTGAAGTTGTCTGCACTCCGCCGAATCCTGCCGACCTCAACGGCGACGGGTTGGTTGATGGAGCCGACCTCACGATGCTCCTGAGCTGCTGGGGAGTTGATTGCGGCGACATCGACGGAAACAACTACACCGACGGCGCTGATATGGCGTCACTGCTCAGTGCGTGGGGAACCTGATCAGCCGACCGCTTAGGTCGGGTGGTAGGGAGTTTTTCCGCGCATTCGAATGTTGACGAGTTCGACGGCGAGCGAGAATCCCATCGCGAAGTAGATCGCGCCTTTGGGGATGTGCACATGAATTGCCTCGAGGACGAGTCCCGCGCCAATGAGCACAAGGAACGAGAGTGCGAGGGTCTTGAGCGTCGGGTGCTTGTCGATGA
>SYHM01000070.1 GCA_005799205.1 Planctomycetia bacterium
CTTCGATCCAGTCGGTCTCAATGACTTCGCCAGTTGCATAGAGCGTTGACCGCTCAGAAGGCAAAATCATCAGCCCGCTGTTCAGATGCGGATGCAGGGTTGACTCGGGTGGGGGTGCCTTCGAAGGGGTGAGCGCGGCAAGCATGCCGAGCGATGTTCCCGCCAATGCGATGCGACTTGGTGTTGACCAACGAGCAAATAGACTCTTCATGCGACACTCCGAGAAAAGCGCTCGAACTTCGAACGGACGCCCCATTCGTCGAGCCAAGGTTCAATTGATTCAGCAGGCATTGGTTTTGCGATGAAGTATCCCTGGCAGAGAGCACAGCCAGCACTCCGAGCGCACTCCAAATCGTGTGCGTCCTCCACTCCCTCGGCGACCGCCGAAAGTCCCAGCATCCGAGCGAGATCTACGCTCGACTGGAAGAACGCGTGGAGACGTTGATCTTTCCATGCCTTGTGTGTGAACGAGCGATCAATCTTCAGTTCATCAAAGGGCAGATCGCGCAACTGCACGAGCGATGAGTGCCCAGTGCCGAAGTCGTCAATCGAAAGTCCAAATCGGTGCAGGCGCAGTCGGGTCAGTACATCGAGCACCGCGACCAAGTTTGGAACCAACTGACTCTCAGTCAGCTCAAGCATCACAGACTCGGGTCGCACCTGCAGCCGCTCGCTCTGTGAGATGAGAAAGTCGGCGAATTCAATCGAGGAGAGGTCGTCCATCGAGACATTGATCGCAATCCGCAATTGCGAACCCGAGTCCTGCCATCTCTTTGCTTGCGTGAGTGCGCTCATCACCACAGTTCTCGTCAATTCGCGGATGAGGCCACTTGCTTCCGCAATCGGAATGAACTGATCGGGTCCGACCAGTCCGTCTGTGGGATGGTTCCAGCGAACAAGCGTCTCGACTCCAACAACTCGCCCGCTCGCTGCGTCAACTTTCGGCTGGTAATAGTTCACGAGCTGTCCCTCGTGAATCGCAGTGGCCACTTCTTCAGAGGAATATCGCGTTCGAAGACGAGCAGTTGTCACATCGGCTCGCTTTGAGTGCTGCGCGAGGAGTTGAGTCAACTGCTCGCGCGAGAGCGGCTTCACCTGAGCGCCAACGACGCGCAACTTGTGGGCACGAGCGAGAGCTTCGGCAGCGCGCAGTGTGGCTTGGTCTTCTCCACTGAGAAGAATCAGATTTCCTGGGTACTTCTGCTCCCCGAGTGCGCGAAGCACCTCAATTCCGTCCATCGAGGGCATGTTCAGATCGAGCAGCAGAACCTCAGGCGAGAACACCCCTGAGTCAATTGCTGCGAGCGCCGCCGCACCCTGATCAAAGCACTCGAAGTTGGGGTAGCCCAGATCGGTCAGCATGCACCCCATGACCTTGAGGACGAACTCGTCATCGTCGATCACCATGATCCTGCACGCCGACGCTGCCGCTCCAGCGGTCGATTGGACTTCCTCATTCGCTTGGTGAGCGAACTGGATGTGCTCCTCCGAGGTTGGCACGGGATGGGTCAGGTTCATGACACCTCAAATGAGTCTGAAGGGTCGATTTGCGTACATGAGGTCAGCAATCACTTTGACTTGGCGCGAAATTCTCAAAGTGAGAAACCTCAGTGGGTCGCGAAGGTCTGGTTCCGACGAAGACCCGCTTCGCTATTCATCCTCCATCGAAGCTGGCCTCTTTCGGCAACTCGATGCGCCTGAACACAATGCGTTTGTAGCCAACAGTTTCATAGAGCACTCCAACCTCCGTTGGCGAGAGCGCCACGGGTGCGCTGTACGCAAAGCCGTCTGGGTCGATTGTCGCCTTCTGCGGCCATGTGCGGCCTCCGTCTGTGGAGATCCACAGCGTGCCATTCACCCGACGGCTCTCACTGTCACACCCCGTGAACGCGACGATCTGAGGTTGTTCGCGCACAACGATCGTTCCTCCCATGCATGATGGATCGGGTAACTGAGGGATATCGACGAGGTCGCCGAATGTCGCACCGCCGTCAGTCGAGATCGCCATCTTGCGCCGCGCAGAGCCTCCCTGCGATCTCGCATTCATCACGATCGCACCATCGTCGCGTTCGAAGACTTGGACTTCGTTGCCAGTGCCCTTCGCGGCATCTCGCGCGGTCGCACCAGCCTTCCATGAGTCGCCGCCATCATCGCTATACGCTGCATACACACGCCACTTTCCGGTGGGGCCTTCATTGAATGGCATGATGAGCCGTCCACGGTGTGCCCCTCCACGAAGTTGAATCCCAACCCCAGGACCAGTTGCCACACTCGTGGCAACCGTTGAATGTTTGACCTCGCGAGTCACATCGCGCGCATGGCTCCATGTGTTGCCAGCATCGTCGGAGTGCATGACGAGCGTGCGACAGATTCGATCAGGACCCGCCCCAGAATCGAAACCCTCCGCGACGCATGCTTCACCGCACCCAGTTGGATACGACTGAAACATGAGTAAGACGCGCCCTGCGTGTGCACCCTCGCGAATCTCGACGACACAAGGATTATTCAGCGAGCGGCCTGGATGGTCGCAAATCATGCGGGGTGCCGTCCACGATGCGCCGCGGTCGCTACTCGTGGCGAGCACGATGTCGTTTGACCCGTTGTCAGCGAGATTGCCCCGACCCTCAGCGAATGCGAGCAATCGGCCGCGTGTATCACTGGAAGACGCATCGACGAGTACGACCGCGGGAATGCGATAGACCGGGTATCCGCCAATCCCTCCGACGAAGACTTCCGCGAGTTCAGAAGGGGCAACGAGCACTGACAGCGCAATGAGCGAGGCGATCATCGGTGCAGTATGGCGCAAGTCTGATGCGCGCGCAGCGCGACTTGTGTTGCACTTCAATGGTGCATTGCCCAGAGTGCAGTCACGCAGTTGCAAACAACTTGCACCAATCCGCTAAGCCGAGTTGCATTGCGAGGATGAAAATCGATAGTCGCATCATCGGTGTAACTGCGTGCCGCATTTCGCGGACGGGCGACAGTGTGCATCCGTGGCCATCGCGCTAAGGGAGTTTTCATGTCGGCTCGTTCGCTCGGGGGGGTGTTGTTCAGCATTTGTCTGATGTTCGGTGTGTCGTCGTCGAGTGGTGCTGCGCCGCCGCGCGTTGAATTCGCGGTCGCTAGCGCATGGTCTGGCGGCTTCACAGGCAAAGTTCGCATCGAAAATCGGGGGACATCCGCGATTGATGGGTGGGTGCTCTCGTGGATAGCCGGTCCAACCATTGCAGATGCATGGAACGCAACCCTGACGCGGACTGGCGAGATGAGCAACGCCGCCGACGCGGGATGGAACAAGCGGATCGCACCTGCCGGCTCGGTCGAGTTTGGATTCTCTGCGTCTGGTCAATTGCAAGAATCCGTTCGGTCGTGTCAGTTGAATGGCGCCACAGTCGAACTGACTTATGTAGGTTCGATCGCGGGCTCGCAAGCCACTATTCCTCCCGCGCCCGCACCAACACCCGCACCAACACCAGCACCTGCTCTGCAGCCCGCATCGGCCACCTCACTGCGAACAGTTGTCACCATTGATAGTCAGTGGAGCAGCGGCTACACAGCAACCATCACCGTCAGCAATGTCGGCAGCGCGTCGGTGACGCACTGGTCGATCATCTGGCCTGATGGACCTGCGATTGCGAGCCTTTGGAATGGTGTACTCACGCGCGATGGATCGACGGTGCGAATCGCCGACGCTGGGTGGAACGGTTCGCTTGCCCCCGGTGCGAGTGTCACCATCGGTTTCGTTGGAGATGGAACCTGGTCGAACACCATGTCAGCATCGCTGGGCGTGAGTGCAGCACAAGCATCGGCACCCGCTCCAACGCCAACTCCAACACCAACACCAACGCCAACACCGACGGCACCGCCAGCACCAACACCAGCACCACCATCCACCCCCGAGCCGCCACTTGCGCCACCAGTCGGGACAAGTGTCGTGCACTATGAAGCGCCGCAGTGGCCCGAACTCTTCTTCGCACCCTACGCCGATGTCACACTCTGGCCGCCAGTCGATCTCGCGCATGCTGCGGCGGTGGGATCCACGAAGTTCTTCACCGCTGCATTCGTCGTCGCCGGTCAGGGGACCGCGTGCAATGGCACCTGGGGCGGATACTCGGCATACACGCCCGAGTCGCTTTTCCTCGCCGACCAAATCGATCGATTGCGAGCACGAGGAGGAGACCTGATGGTCTCGTTCGGTGGCGCATCGGGGACAGAGTTAGCGGGTGCGTGCGCAAGCGCGACCGAAACCGCGCTCGCATATCAAGAGATCATCGATGCGTACAAACTCACGCATATCGACTTTGACATCGAGGGGTACTGGGTGGCCGAGGTCGCGAGCCGTGAGCGTCGTTCCCAAGCGATCAAGCTTCTACAGGAGTGGGCAGCACGAGACGGCCGCGAACTCGTGGTGTGGTACACGCTTCCAGTCCTGCCACAGGGTCTCACCGCAGATGGGCTTGCCGTGGTGAGCTCAGCGCTCGAATGGGGGGTCGACCTCGCTGGGGTGAATGTGATGGCGATGGACTATGGCCCAAACTCCGCTCCTCCTGCGGCAGCGACGATGGGTGAATATGCCATCGACGCCGCTGAATCGGTTCACACACAACTCTCGTGGCTCTATGCCGAACTTGGGGTCGATCGCTCTGCTGCCGAAGTGTGGAACATGATCGGGCTGACCCCCATGATCGGACAGAACGATGTGGCTGGAGAAGTCTTCACACTCGCAGACGCGGCGCTCGTTCGCGACTATGCGCAGTTGCGTGGTCTTGGAATGCTCTCAATGTGGAGCCTCACGCGCGATGGACCTTGCGCGGAAGGCCCAAGCGCGTGGGCTTCACCAAAGTGTTCAGGCATCTCGCAGGCATCGGGCGAGTTCGCGTGCACATTCGGTGGAGTGTGCCATCCGTAGCGCTCGGCTGCAAGCGCGCCGACGCGCAGCGTTACTCAGGGCCGCCGATCACACGCGCCGCGACCTCATCCTCTGGGTCAAACTTGAGCGCCGACTCAGCCGCTTCGATCGCTTCTTCTCGCCGACCGAGTTGATCGAGCGCGAACGCGAGGTTCGCCCACGCAGGCGCGCTGCCGCTGTGAATCGTGACGGCTCTGCGGGCCGCAGTTTCAGATTCGGTGAATTTTCCCTGCTCGGCGCGCGCCCTCGCGAGTTCGATCCACGGCGCGAGGGCAAACGGAGCGTGACGTGCGGCTTCGAGAAAACTGCGCTCGGCGTCGGCGAACTCGCCGAGCAGTCGTGCGACAACGCCACGAGCATGCCACCCATGTGGGGTCGCTCGTGCAGGACCATCCACGAGTGTGTCCAGCTCGGCGAGTATTTGTGCGAGCCTGTCGTGTCGAGCGCAGGTGTCAACTGCGAGGTCTTCAAGCTCGAGTGCGCTTTCCATGAGAGTGTTCGCACGTGTTGCAGCTTCCTGACGAAGCGCCTGCGGTGTTCCGCGTGCAGAGCCCTCATCCGATTGACCAACGAATCCCATGAACCCGCAGTTGCGCCCATTTGCCTCGGCCTGCAGCCTGCATGTCGCAATGACTCGGTCTAAGTACCTCTGTACCTTTGGAAGGGCGATCCACGCATCCCATGCGGCACGGTCCACAGCATCGAGGTCGGCAAGTGCCTTCTCATCTCCGACGAAGTAGCCGGTCCAGCGGTAGTCGGCGATTTCGGGACCACTGCCCGCAAACAACTGCAAGATTGCGAGCGCCTCTTCGCGGGTAGATGGGCACGGCGCATGCACCCAATCAGTGACCACGCGCTGCTCTGGGTGAAACGGAGGTGCGTTCAGCGCGAGGTCGGGGGTTGAGTACCAGTAGTGGCCAGGCGGGCAGATGAACTGCACCATTCCGGGGGGCGAGATGTGATCCATACAGATGGCGAGGTCTTTTCCGCTTGGGAGAATTGGCATAGGGTTGTCCTTAGCCCCTCTAGCTCCGAGCCGAGATTTGGTGGAACGATTTCTTATTTTTGTGGAAAGCGCGTCTTGATTTGCGGCGTAAGTGCCTGCAAAGGAACTGTTTGCCATTCGATCTGGTTTCTAGGCGCCGCTGCTTCGGGAGTTCGAACGCCCGAGTTCACGGTCCAAGCCATCGGCTGAGGCAGCGGTGGGAGTCTTGACCTAACTACCACTCGTCAACCCTTATTGAGAGCTAGCGAGTAGGTCGTAACTTGGTTGAGCTCATGAGCCGTCCCCTTGTCTGGTTTCGTCGAGACCTTCGAACCCGAGACAACATGGCGTTATACGAAGCCGCACGCGCAGCGACTCGTGGAGTGGTAGGCGCGTTTGTCGTTTGCGAAGAGCAATGGCGAGTCCACGACGATGCTCGCGTCAAGGTTGACTTTTGGATACGCAATCTGCATGCCCTCGCTGAGTCACTGAAGCGACTACGAATCCCATTGGTCGTTGCACACGCTGAGCACGTGAACGAGATCGCCGACCGCCTGCTTTCGGTGGTCCGAGATGGACACTGCGACGCGATCTACTTCAACTATGAGTACGAGGTCGATGAGCGACGCCGTGACAACGATGCGGCTCGACGACTGGCGGAGGCTGGGGTGCAGGCACGGGGATTCCACGACCGCGTCCTCTTCGACCCAGCATCGGTCAGCACCGATGAGGGACGGTGCTACTCGGTGTTCACGCCGTTCAAGCGTCGGGTCCTATTGCGCCTACAAGAGCGACCTGTCGACGTGTTGCCGGAACCCGCCTGCCAGTCAGCGATCGAAGTGCAGTCAACGCCCATCCCGATTCGGATCGATGGATGGGGGTCGCAATTCGATCCATCTGACTGGCCAGCAGGGGAGGACATTGCACACATGCAGCTCCTCAAGTTCGGCGAGCAAGGCATGTGCCGCTACAGCGATGATCGAGATTTTCCTTCGCTTGAAGGCACCAGTCGACTTTCTCCCTACCTGTGCGCTGGAGTTCTCTCGCCGCGCCAGTGTCTTGTCGCAGCGAATCGAGCGAATTCTGGGCGTTACGACGACCACGGGCAAGGACTTCCGGGCGCTGCGCAGTGGATCAGCGAGCTGCTTTGGCGTGAGTTCTATCAACACATCCTCGTTGGCTACCCGCGAGTGTCCATGCACCGAGCATTCAAGCCGTACACAGATCGTATTCGCTGGGCGGAGAGCCCTGAGCACTTC
>SYHM01000071.1 GCA_005799205.1 Planctomycetia bacterium
AGAGTGAAGACGCAAAGCCGAGCACGATCTTCAAGAGCTGGCGCCATAGGATCGGGAGTGTTCTCACTCGGCGCGATCTGTGTGCCATTGAGAGTCCACTTCAAGTTCTTGTAGTGCGCTCCGGGGGTAACTGCAATCTGACCCATTGGCTTGTCGTGCTGATTCGAGAGCACATACCTGCCCTTCACTTCGAGTCGTCGTTCGGTCGGCCAGATCGCGACGTCCGCGTCAATTGCGTCAATCTTTGGGATCGGTGCATCTCGGAAACTCATCTCGTTCCGCTTCCAGTAGTCGCGGCCCATTCGTTCCATCGTGGCACCCTGATGTCCAGCGCGTGCGTCGCTCCAGATCCAACCCCCTGCCACGAGCCACACCACGAGGAACGGAGAAAAGCGAAGCAACGACCGACCGACACGCGCGGGTTGGAGCAGATCGAGTGTGCGCTGGAGGTCTCGCACGCGCCGCGGATAGGTCGCGATCGCTCCGAGCAAGAGCAGCACCCCCGAGTACAAGACGAAGAGTCGATTCGCGACGACCGAAGGCCAGACGAACTCGAGGCGATCAAGATCACTCCAGACGAGCGCTCCCCAGAGATGCCAGTTCGTCGCCCAGTTCATGTAGCCGCGCATTTGCAGCCACCCAGTGAGGACGAACGCGCCGAGTCCAATCGCGTACGTCGCATATCGGTTGCGCACGAGTCCATGCACGAACGCTATGAACGCGCACCAGAAGAAGAGTGTCGGGAAGAGGACGATTCCCCACAGCAGTGCAAAGACGCTGAACTGA
The DNA here is from genome assembly GCA_005799205.1 of Planctomycetia bacterium. Lineage (GTDB taxonomy): Bacteria > Planctomycetota > Phycisphaerae > Phycisphaerales > SM1A02 > F1-60-MAGs104. Next base: position 787 of record SYHM01000071.1, read on the forward strand.
ATGGGCACGAGGATCCCAGTCATGAAGAACTGCACAGCAATGACGATGAGGCATCCGATGAATGCGCCGCTTGCGATGATGATCGCGACCGCGGCGTTTGCGAGGACCTTTCCTGAGAGAAGCGCGATCGTTGGCGCTCCACTCGCGCGGATGATCCCAGTCGTGTTGTGTCGCTCTTCTCGGTTGAGCGACTCAACGGTGTAGAAGAGCATGAGGAGCACGAGCAGCAGCGTGACGGTGTTGAATGAACCCGCCGCGAGCGTGCCCGATGTCGCGAGCCGCACAGTTCCGAGCCAGACCTCGTTGACCGCATTCGATCCGACGATTTGAAGGATGATGAGCGGCGCGAAGAGCCAGATGCCTGGGCTTCGCGCGAGCGAACGCACTTCGTAGCGAAGAATCGCGCGGGTCGCAGAGGCGATGGTCGGCGCGCGCGTCTCCATCGCGAGCGATCTTGCGGGAGCGGATGCGGTCACGGTGATTGGCGCAGTGGAGGGACTTGGCGAACGCACTGCCCCACGGGTCACCCGCTCCGATCCTCGAACACGGCCCGAGACGATGGTCGCAGAGCGCCACACGCATGCGAGACCGACTGCGATCCAGAGCACGCGGCTCACGACGAAGAGCGGGTCAAGCTGCAGCGGAGTGACATTGTAAAAATCAACCCCCCGATCGGACTTCAACCAGTTCTCGCTCAGCCAGCGACTTCCCGCAGGATCGAGTTGCATCAACGCGACATTCGCCCAGTGTGGCAACCATTCGGGACTCCAACTCCACAGAAAGAGCGCGCCGATCAGCAGGCTCGTGATTGGCAAGAGGAACACCAGGATCGCTTGGCGCGTCCAGAGTCCAAGAAGCATTGACGAGCCCGAGATCGTCACGAGCAGTGGAAGACCAAAGACGACCGCCGGAAAGACGTAGTTCCAGAGTTCAAAGGGACCGCGACTCTTGTCCCCATCGGTCATCGGCCAGAACTCGAAAAAGAGCACCTGTGCGAAGACATAGATCGCGCTCACGATCGAGACGGGAATCACCGTTCCGAGCCAGCGGCCAAGCACGTACGCACGTGCGCTCAGCGGCGTTGCCAGCACCATCCGATCGACGCGCCGATCCGCATCGGCGATGAGTGGCATTCCAGCAGTGATGGCCGCAAAGAACGGCAAGAACAACCCAAGCAGCGCCGAGTCGATGAACGCGGCGTTGAACATCGAATTGACCCACGCTTGCTTGCCTCCAGAGGTGACATCCCCTGCTTGGACGCGAACGTTGCCCATCACAAATCCGAAGACCAACAGCACCAACATCGCCATGAATGTGATGTAGACGGGACGGCGCCACGCGGTGCGAATGTCAATCCACGCGATTGAGAGGGCACGACCAAGTGCTGCGCTCGTCGTCATGCGCGGGCGCGTCGTCGATTCAGGAAGCAACCCCATTACGCCAAGACCTGTGCGATTCGCGCAGCGCGGGTGTGGACGAGATAGGCGTCTTCGAGCGTTGGTATCGATGGCTCGAATCGTTCGGGCGGCGCGACTCCTGGTGGCGCATGGACACGCACCCGATTGGTCGATCCTTCACTGAGGATGGCGCACAGCGCGCAGTGTTGCTCTGAAAACTGCTCGAGCGCATCGTCGCCGATGAACCCTTCGTAGATCGTGCCAGCAAGCGCCGCACGCGCCGCACTGGGGGTCGTGTCGGCGACAACGCGACCGGCGTGAATGACCGCCATGCGCTGGCAGAGCGTTGCGACATCCTCGACGATATGTGTCGAGAGCAGGATGATTCGATTCTTTGCGAGTTCAGCGAGCAGCCGATAGAACCTGTGTCGCTCTTCAGGGTCGAGACCCGCCGTCGGCTCGTCGACAATGATGAGGCGTGGGTCTCCAGCGATCGCCTGCGCGAGCCCGAGTCGTTGTCGCATTCCTCCTGAGTACCCACTGACCTTGCGGCGCGCGGCACGCGAGAGGTTGACGCGATCAAGAAGTGCCTCGGCAATCTTGCGCCGACCGAGCGGACCCTGCACTCCTTTGAGCTTCAACATCAACTCGAGCATCGCGAGTCCTGTGAGATCTGGAAAGAACCCGAAATCCTGCGGGAGATAGCCGAGTTGGCGGCGCACGATCTCTGGATTCTTGACGATGTCGGCGCCGTCAAGCGTGATCGATCCGCATGTTGGCTCGAGCAATCCAGCCACGGCGTTCATGAGCGTGCTCTTCCCAGCCCCGTTTGCGCCGAGCAGTCCAAAGAGACCCTCGCCGATCGTGAGGGAGACGCTCGAAAGTGCGTTGACTGGTCCTGGATAAATCTTGACGAGGTCTCGAATCTGCAGCATGGGATTCCTTGCTGGGCGGATGACGGAATGGACGTGTGAGGAAAGAGCACTGTATCGGCGTCTTTCTGACAGTGGGACGTCCGTACACTTCGAACATGCTGATGGAATCACTTGCTGTGGTGCTCTGGTGCTCGGCTCTGAGCGGACGCGACGATTCGCGTCTGCTTGCGCCAGCCACGATTCCACTCGATGGGCGGATCGCGAAGGACAAGGTCACAGAGCAGGACCCACCTGTGACGCCTGACCGCATTGTGCAACCGCTTCCTGCTATTCATCGAGTCGCGAGCAGTTCGAGCGCCGTCCCCTGCAGCGAGACCACGTTCGCGAGTGCACGTGCGGCGATCGAACGGGCGCTTGATCGGTTACGGGCGACGCAGGATGCGAGCGGTGGCTGGATGATTGCAAATGCCGCCGCGGGCACCGACCAATCCCATCCATCGCTGTCCGCTTCGACTGCCGTGAGTGCGCTGATTCTCAAAGCGTTTGCTCAGGCAGGAGCGACGCCAAGCACCGATCCGGCCGCGGCGAAGGCGCTCGCGCTCATCCGACATCGCGTACGCGGGGCCGACGGGTTCTTTGCCCCTGATCCAGCCGGAGGACTTGGCAACTACGTCGCAAGCGCAGTCGTCAGCGGGCTCGCTGCGGTCGACGACGCAGCTGATCGTCCGCTGATCGAAGAAGCCGTCAAGTGGCTTAGTACCACCCAGTGGGATCAGAGCGAAGGAGTCTCGCCACGCATGGATTGGTTCGGCGGCAGTGGCTACGGCAAGTGGGGTCGGCCAGATTTGTCGAACACACAGATGATGCTTGATGCACTGCACGATGCACAGGTTTCGGCCGATGATCCAGCGGTGCAGCGCGCACTCGTCTTTCTCACTCGAACGCAGAACAACCCACCGACGAATCCTGTGGCATGGGCTGAGGCGGGATCCAAAGATGGTGGCTTCGTCTACACGCCAGCCAATGGTGGCGAAAGTTTCGCGAGCGATGCTGCGGGTGAGGGTCGATCGGGCGAGCTGATTCCAGCGGGAGAGCCGCGCAGTCTGCGTTCATATGGATCGATGACCTATGCGGGTTTCAAGAGTCTGCTGTATGCGGGATTGACCAAGGACGACCCGCGCGTGCAAGCGGCCTACACATGGATTCGGCGCCACTGGACCTTCAGCGAGAACCCAGGAGTCGGCCAGCAGGGGTACTTCTACTTCGTGCATGCGATGGCACGCGCGCTGGTGGCGTCAGGGCAGGTTGAAGTCGTCGACGGCAAGGGATCGGCGCATGTCTGGCGCGACGAACTTGTCGCGGCGCTCGTGGCGCGTCAACTGCCCGATGGCTCGTGGGTCAACCCCACAACACGCTGGGAAGAGGGAGATCGCGACTTGTGCACCGCCTACTGCGTGCTGGCTCTCGAAGAAGCAATCAAACCGACGAAGACAGCACCGTAAGTCTTCGCCACCAGGCGCACACCAGAACGCTCGTCGCAAGCAGGAGTGCTCCTGTTGCTTGGTGAAGGGTCGTGAAGATGAGTTCTCCGGTGGGGACCTCAAGCGATCTGCGCGTGATCACAAAGACGAACGCGCCGATTCCAAGGGCAAACTGCACCCCAACGAGCATCAAGATGCCGTGACCAAGTTGTGGCAGAGGACGCAGCGACTTTGCAAATCGCATCGCCCGAAGACCGGTAAAGACTGTGACGATGAATGTCACCACCGCCCACGAGAGATGCAGGTGCATCGCCCACTTTGGATAGGTCGGCGCGGCATCCGCGAGCGGGACTTGATAGTGGCGGTACACGGCTCCGGAAGCGAGTTGCACGAACAGCACCGCCACTAGCAGCGTGCACAGTCGTCTGCCCGCAGATGTACCGCTTGCGACTGGCGTCGCAGGACTCTTCCAACGCGCCGAACAAAGCGCAGCGATCAGGCAGAAGAGTGCAAAGACGAACTGGCCGAAGATTCCGTGCGCAACTCCAATCGCCGTATTGGGAGCGAGGTCTGGCGCACTCTGCGAGAGCGTGAATGTGCCAGTCACGCGCAGTGCTCCCATGAGCCCCTGCGCGACCACCAGCAGAATGCCGACGACCGTGAGCGCTCGAACGACTCCGCTGCGCTCGCAGCGCATCACTTGCACAAGCAGCGAAATCGCGCTCACGCCAACCAACATTCCGTACAGCCGGTGCGCATGCTCGTAGTAGATGCCCCCCTTCATCTCTGCGAGCGGGTACAGCAGCATGTTGTGCCCGAACGAGTTAGGCCAGTCGGGCACAGCGAGCCCCGCTTCGAGTCCAGTGACAAGTCCGCCAGTCAAGAGCAGCAAGAAGATGGTCGCCGCCGTGATCGAGGCACAGAGCGCCGTCACCGAAACGCGCAGAGTCCAGCGGGTGCCACAGGATCCAATTGCTGCGCCGACCGCACCACTCACAAGGCTTGCGCCATACAACCCACCGACCCACACAGCCAACTGCGACCAGATTGATGACTCCGTGTCGCGACCGAACAGGCTTCCAACGAGCAATAGGTTGATGGTTGCACTCAACGCCGCGACCGCGAGGCCCGCTCGCAGGCGACCTGCGCGGTGGGGCGACATGCACAGTCGAGCGGCAACAAAGCCGCCCGCTCCAAGCACGAAGAAGAGCGCTGCGAACAGCAATTCACCTGCAATCACCCCTGGGCGCATCATCGCGACGTAACTGATGATCCACATGACGACTGTCGTTGCGAACGCGAGCGCGAGGTTCAGTCCACGACGGTCATCGGTGTAATCACTCATGAGTGGTTTCTATACTAGTTCGATCGAACAAGCACAGCCGATTTCTAACGCGCCGCGGATCATTCCGACGCTCAGTGCGCTCGCGAAGATTCGCCTCAATGCGCTGGTACTCGTGACAACGGGAGTCGGATTCATCGTTGCGGCGCCGGCGATATCGAGCTGGCTTGCTCTGATTTGGACACTCGTCGGAACGGCGGCCGCAGCCGCAAGCGCCTCGATGTTCAATCAACTGATGGAGAGCCGACGCGATGCACTCATGCACAGGACTGAGATGCGTCCCCTCCCCCGCCAGCACATCGGCAAGCCCATCGTCTTTGTGATGGGAGTGGTTCTCGGCTACGCCGGATGGGCCATTCTGCTCGCGAGCGTTGGTTGGATTCCCGCTGCGCTCGCAGCGTCGAACATCCTGCTCTACGCACTCGTGTACACGCCGCTGAAGCCCGTCACGTCGATGAACACGCTTGTCGGCGCCGTCTGCGGGGCGATTCCGCCTCTTGTTGGATGGACCGCCGCGACCGGCGCATTCGCCCCCGGCGCATGGGTGCTCGCTGGGATTCTCTTTGTCTGGCAGCTGCCTCACTTCATGGCGCTCGCGTGGATGTACCGCGACGATTACGCGCGCGGCGGATTTGTGATGCTGCCACTGCTCGATTCGACTGGACGCATCACCGCGCAAACCATGGTGTTGACCGCGCTCATTCTCGTGCCGCTCTCGTTGATGGCGACGACGTACGGGATCGCAGGATGGTGGTTTGCAGGCGCGTCGCTTGTGCTTGGACTGTGGTTCACGCTCGAGTGCGTGCGATTTCTGATTGACCGATCCGATGCGCGCGCGCGGCGAGTGTTCTTTGCCAGTATCGCCTACTTACCCTTGCTGCTCACAGTGCTCGTCCTTGATCGGGGCGCGGTTCGTCCGTGACTTCGGCGCAAACGCAACCTCGCGCGCGCATGACCTTCGCCGCTGGTGGATGGGTTGTGCTGCTTGCGCTGGCGCTGGTGATTGCCATCATCGCCTTCGCGATGCTTGGACCGATGCGCGGAGAGAAGCCAGTCGGCGATGGGCGCGATCCGACGACCTATGGATTCGACCTCTCGAACTTCACCCTGCCTCGCGAGTCACTCGCGGCGAGTGGAAACCCTCGCGATTTCCTCAGGTCGCTCGACCTGCCGAAGACCCGCGCTGGCGCTGATGTCGCGTCACACAACGCAAACGAACGTGTGAAGTACGCGGTCTCGACCGACCGAGTTATTGGCGTCGAAATCAATGACGAAGTGCGCGCGTACCCATTGCAGATGTTGAATGTGCACGAGGTCGTCAATGACGTACTCGGCGGAGTTCCGATCGCTGTGACCTACAGCCCGCTGTGCGACAGCGCGGTCGTCTTCGATCGGCGCATCGGCGAGAGAGTTCTGACATTTGGAATCAGCGGATTGCTCATCAACAGCAACCTCGTCATGTACGACCGGCCCACCGAAGGCTCGGCGGACACACCGAGCCTCTGGTCGCAGCTGGCATTCCGCGCGGTTGCTGGTCCAGCGGCAACCCGTGGCGAGTCGCTCAGACTGATGCCCGGCGTCGAAGTCACAACATGGGCTGCGTGGTTTCGCAGTTATCCCGCATCCACGGTCGCTCTCGCTGCTGAGGGCGACACGCGCCGGATGAAAGAGACCGATTACGAACGGTACTGGGCAGATGGGCGAGTGAACTTCCCAGTGGTTGCAATCGGGGCCG
>SYHM01000072.1 GCA_005799205.1 Planctomycetia bacterium
CGACTACCCATCGCAATCAACTGCTCGAGATGTCGGCGCGCAACCTGCGCACTGAGAATGCAATGTTCTTCGTCATAGTCACGGGCAGTGACTTGCGCATGCGACTCGAGATAGTCGACCGCGCGGCCATCACGCAGGGGAATGCGGATCTCAACCGAACGAACCTCGCCCAACATCGCTCCGAGAACATGCGATCGCAGTGCTTCGAATCCCTCTCCGGTTCTCGCAGAGATCGCGAGAGCCGTGGGTTCACGTTCACGCCACTCCGCCAGCGACATCGGAGCCTCGCTGCCAGACTTCTGTGAGTGCACGAGCTTGTCGACTTTGTTCAGCACCACGATGCGAGGTTGCCCCGTCGCGCCAATTCCATCGAGGACTTCGCGCACTGTGGCAAGCTGCGCAAGCGACCGCGGGTCGGCCGCATCAACCACGAGCAGCAGCAGGTGCGAATGAACGGTCTCTTCGAGTGTGGCGCGAAAACTCGCCACAAGATGGTGGGGCAACCGCTGGATGAATCCAACGGTGTCTGAGAGCAGCACTGTGTTGGCGGCTCCTACGGTCCACGACTCCGTACGAGTCTGCAGTGTTGCGAAGAGTTGGTCGTTGGCGAACGCCCCGCCGCGCGTCAGCGCGTTGAAGAGCGTGCTCTTCCCTGCGTTCGTGTAGCCAACTATCCCAACCGTGAAATGCTCGGCGCAGCGCGCCTGCACCTCGCGGCTCTTTCGTGCCTGGACTTCTGCAAGTTCTCGCTTCAACGCAACGACCCGTCGTGCGACGAGTCTGCGATCAATCTCGAGTTGCTGCTCGCCTGGTCCACGCGTCCCCACCCCCATCGGAGATCCACCAGTCACTTGCCCCAAGTGCGACCACATCGCACGAAGCCGTGGAGCCGTGTACTGAAGTTGGGCGATCTCAACTTGCAATCGGGCTGCCCGAGTGGTCGCGCGATTGGCAAAGATGTCCAAGATGAGCTCACTCCGATCAAGCACTTTGCATGAAAGCTGCTTCTCGATATTGCGCAACTGGCTCGGACTCAGGTCATGGTCGAATATGACGACTCCAACTCGCAGCTCTTTGACCGCCGCTTCGAGTTCCGAGAGCTTCCCTTTGCCGAAACATGTTCGAACATCCATCCCCTGTCGAAACTGGATCATTTGCCCAACGGGCTCGACGCCCGCTGTCTGCGCAAGCGCGCGCAACTCATTGAGCGGGTCGCTGCTCTTGACTGCCTCGTCGTCGCTATTGAGTATCACCGCCGCGAGCATCGCACGTTCGGATTGGATCGATCCATCGCGAAGACTTGTCTCCATGACGAGTCGAGTCTACGCACCGCGGGCGATACGCTGAGCCGATGAGCGCGCGCGTGGTCTTGGGAATCGAGAGCAGTTGTGATGAGACCTCTGCCGCACTGGTCCGCATCGATGGCGGTTCGCTCACCGTCCTGGGGTGCACGACCGCCTCGCAGGATGCACTCCACGCCGAGTACCGCGGAGTCGTGCCAGAGATCGCGAGTCGCGCGCATCTCGATTGCATCATCCCGGTCATTCGCAGGACGTGTGAGTCAGCGGGACTCTCGTTGCATCAACTCAACGGAGTCGCCGCAGGACATCGCCCAGGACTCATTGGAAGTCTCCTTGTGGGACTGAGTGCCGCAAAGTCGCTTGCGTGGGCGCTCGACCTTCCTTTTGTCGGAGTGGATCACGTACACGCTCACCTCGTGGCCGGATTGCTCGACCAGCCCTGCCTCGAGTGGCCCGCGATTGGACTCGTGGCCTCGGGTGGACACACGAGCCTGTTTCGAATGGAGTCTCCACATGAACTCACGCTGATTGGCGCAACGATTGATGACGCCGTCGGAGAGGCCTTTGACAAGGGGGCGGCGATTCTCAATCTGGGATATCCAGGAGGATCTCGGCTTGATGAGTGCGCTGAAGCGGGAGATCCAACTGCGATTCCACTGCCGTTCACCCGCCTCGCAACGCTCGATTTTTCATTCAGCGGTATCAAGACCGCACTTCGACTCGCTGCGTGTTCACCAGAGAACGCGGGCCGTACGGGCGACCTCGCCTGCAGTTTTAGGCGGGTGCTCATCGCGCAACTCATTCGCAATATCTCTCGGGCGCTCGACGAGTATCCATCCGCATCGGTGCTCATCGGCGGAGGCGTTGCTGCAAATCGACTACTGCGGCGCGAAGCGGCGACACTATGCGCCGATCGCGGCGTCATCCTCCGCATCGCCGACCCGCGCTGGTGCACAGACAATGCGGCCATGATCGCTGCAACCGGCGCATTGCGCATTGCCCGTGGCGAGCAGGATGGGCCAGAGCTTGCTGCACACCCACTCTCCGCGCTTGCACGCGGCCACCGCGGAAAGCAAGAGCGCACCAAGTGACGGGCCCCGACCGAGTGAGCAATCCACGGCCTGAAGTCGCGCACCAATCCATCGCAGTCTCAGGGGTTCACCCAGCACGACTCGATGATGAAGAGCTCATTCGCGAGTGCACGCTGTCGACTGGACGAGTGAGCGGGCCGGGCGGTCAACACCGAAACCGAGTTGAAACCGCAGTCTTTCTCACGCACACTCCGACGGGCGTCTCAACGCAAGCGACTGAACGTCGATCGCAGCGTGACAACAAGCGCACGGCGATTCGGCGACTGCGACTCTGCCTGGCTGTGAGCGTGCGGTCAACGATTTCGTCTACTCCATCTCCCAGCGACCGCTGGCGTGCGCGGAGCATTGGCCAGCGACTTGTCGTCTCGGCGAACCACAGTGACTATCCAGAACTCTTGGCCGAGGCGCTTGATGTGGTGACTGCACATCGATTCGACGTCGTCGGTGCCGCGGCCCAACTTGCGGTTTCCACAACACAACTCGTGCGATTCATTGGGCTCAACAAGAGTGCTCTTGCATCCCTCAACGGCTTTCGGGCGAGCGCGGGGCTGCGTCCACTTCGCGCGTGATCCTGAGATACCGTAGAGGGATGGCCGAGTTAGATGATCTTGGGGCGCTCATCGCGCGCGAATTGCCTTCGCTGATCGCACTGCGCCGCGACATACACGCTCATCCAGAGGTTGGGCTCGAGGAGCGCCGCACCGCGGCGCTGATTCAACGTGAACTCGAAGCGAGCAATGTGGCGTGCTGCGCACATGTTGCGGGAGGCACTGGCGTCATCGCGCACATTCCAGGCGATGCGGCGCAAGCGGTCGCACTTCGGGCCGACATCGATGCGCTGCCAATCGACGAGGCGACGTCGCTGTCCTACGCATCGAAAACCCCTGGAGTCATGCACGCGTGTGGCCACGATGGGCACACTGCGATCCTGATTGGCGCCGCACGGGTGCTCGCAAGAATCGCAGAACAGAGGCCACTCCCTCGCCCAGTCACCTTTCTGTTCCAACCCGCAGAGGAGGGCCTTGGAGGCGCCTCACGCATGATCGCGGACGGCGCACTCACAGGTCGTATCGGAAGCCCGGTGAGCGAGATTTTTGGACTGCACGCGTGGCCGTGGCTACCACTGCACACGGTGGGCGTCCGAGATGGCGCGATCCTTGCGTCGGCCGACGCGTTTACGGTGCATGTCAACGGGCGTGGAGCGCACGCCGCATGGCCGCATCTTTCGCGCGATCCGGTTGTGGCCATGTGTGCCATCGTGAGTGCTGCACAAACCATTGTCAGCCGCACTGTCGACCCAACCCATGCTGCGGTGGTCTCATTCTGCGCGATGCATGTTGGCGATGCTCCCAACGTGATCGCGGAGTCGGGAATCATGCGTGGGACGCTTCGCGCGCTCAACTCCTCCAACCGCGCACATCTCATCGCACAGCTTCGCCACGTCGCATCACACGCAGCGCAGTTGCATCACTGTGAGGCCTCCGTCGAGTTCTCGCCAGGGTGTCCCGCCACGCTGAACGATCGCCGCGCGACTGAACGGGTACGCGACGCGGTACGCGCTGTTGTTGGATCAAAGCTTGTGGAGATGCCGACGCCGTTCATGGGAGGCGAAGACTTTTCCGCCTATGGCGAACACATTCCAGCGAGTTTTTTCTTGCTTGGGATTCAGAACGAGGGTGCACCTGCCCTTCCTCCACTGCACCATCCAACCTTTGACTTCAATGATGATGCGATTGCGGGAGGGGTCGAGACAATGTGCAGGCTCGCACTTCATTAAGTGAGTTCGCGCGGACCATTTGAATTCACTGTTGTTTCAGGCAGATTAGACCGATAGGCTTCGAGCATGCTCCGCGCACCCGCTTCGTTCTTTGTTGTCGCGTCCGCGTCAATGGGTTGTTTGGCCGTGCCCCAAGTCGCTCACGCCGCTGCCGACCCACAACCAGTCCAACTGATCGCGCAGTCGGTACCAGTGACTTCGCCGCTCGTGCGATCGGCCGACCAATCAGCTGTGCCTCGTCACCTACGCGAGAGCGTCTGCGCGCTGACGATCGATGAACGGCTCTGGTCTTCCCTTGCGTCACACCACGACGTGCTCGTGGCGGCCATCCCAATCGGTCCGCAGCGACTCGAAACACTGAGTTTGCACCGCGTCGACCCTTTCGCGAATGGAACTCTCTGCGTTGCCGCGCAGGTTCATGACGACGGCACTGTGACCGATCGTGCGATCGCTCAACCGACCCTTGATTGCTACGTTGGGGAGATTGCGGGAGATCCAGATTCGCGTGTGCTCCTCTCGCGAGGCGAGGGATTCATGGTTGGATACATCCAAAGTGCATCAACGACCGCAGTGATTTCGAGCGGTCGCGTTGGCGCGCAAGGACCGATCGTTTCGTATGTCGTTGAGGACCTCCCTCCGGGAACATTCGAGCCGGTGCCATGGAGTTGCGAGGCACTCCTTCCACCGCACTTTGCTGGTGGCGAGAGCGAGGGAGGCATCGCCGGGAATCAACCCTGCCGCCAGTCGCGCATCGCAGTCGACACCGACGTCGAGTTTCTTGCCCTGTTCGGAAACAACCAAAACGCTGCGCTCGGATACGTCGGCACGCTCTTTGCCGCGCTCGCTGACATCTATTCGCGCGATACGAACTTTCGACCGTCGGCCTGTTACATCCGATTGTGGACGGGTGGCAGCGATCCGTGGACCGCTGCGAACACATCTGCGCAACTCACAGAGTTTCAGGGGCACTGGGAGGGTGGTGGCCCAGTCGTCGGCCGAAACTCTGCGGCGCTGCTCTCTGGACGTGGGCTTGGAGGTGGAATCGCATGGTTGAACTCTGGATGCGGCATGTACGCGTATTCAGTCAGTGCGAACCTAGGTGGCTCATTCCCCTACCCGCTCGTCGACAACAGCGGAGCAAACTGGGACATCATGGTGTTTTCCCACGAGCTGGGGCACAATTACGGCGCTCCACACACGCACAACTACTCGCCTCCAGCGGATGGATGCGGTTCGAGTCCCCAAGATTGCGCCGCAGCGACAGCTGACCTTGGCACCATCATGAGTTACTGCCACACATGCCCAGGTGGAATGGCGAACATCAACATGCGCTTTCACGCCTTGAGCGTGTCGAGCATCAGCAGTTACTTGGACGCAGCGACGTGCGGATTCTCGGGTGCGGAGCAGCCACCCGTTGCGGTGCCAGATCAACTCACCGCCATGAGCGGTGCTACAGTCGACATTGATGTGCTCGCAAACGACCTACGTTTCAACTGTGAAGCGCTGACGCTTCAGAGCGTGACGCAGCCTGCCCAAGGTGGCTCGGTGGTCATTGTCCCTGGTGCGGGACCCGATGGACGGTCGATTGTGCGTGTCTTTCCACCCGCTGGAACTACGTCGGCCTTGACCTTCTCGTATCTCGTTACTGACAGCAGTAGCGATTTTGCGAGCGCGCAGGTCGACATCACCTATCAGGTGTTTCGCACGCCTGAAAACCCGACTGGTGATTCCGCAGGGGTTGGCGCCGCGTACTACGTCACCTCGACCCAAACGGTCCTGCCAGATTTCACCACACTGACTCCCTACCTCACAACCACAGTTCCCCAAGTGAACTACGAGAGCACCAACAGCAACTTCGCATCGAGTGGTCGCGCGGATGATGTCGGCGCAGTGTTCGCCGGATGGATCTCGGTGCCCACATCAGGTTCATGGACCTTCTACACAAGTTCAGACGATGGCTCGCGACTCCTTATTGGCGATTCGCAGGTCGTTCTCAACGACGGGCTCCACGGAATGGTTGAACAGAGCGGAACAATCGCTCTCGCGAGCGGGAAGCATGCAATCCGAACTGAGTTCTTTGAGCGCGGCGGCGGTGCTGGGCTCATCGTCTCGTGGGCGGGGCCAGGGGTCGCGAAGTCAGTCGTCCCAGTCAGTGCATGGACTCATGGTGGCGTCGTGAACCGTGCTGACATCAATCGAGATGGCATCGTCAACAGCGCCGACCTCGCGACGCTGCTTTCAATGTGGAACACTTCGACGCCAGCCGGCGATATCAATCAAGACGGCCTCATCGACGCGGGCGACCTCGCGACACTTCTAAGCCTCTGGACCCCCTAACGAACTCAACCTGCGAGGACCGAGCCTTTCGCCTCAATCTTTGCGATCAGGTCGACCCAACTCTTGTTGAATGAGTCACGTCCTTCAACCTGCAACTCCGAAGCGCAGTGTGCGATGTTCACTCCTGCCAACTCGGCTCCGTCGAGCGTTGCCTGCCATGACCGATCACTCGGCGCAAGCACCGAGCGAATCTCACTCGCCTGACTGAGTGCGAGCAATGTCTCTTCAGGCATCGTGTTCACGGTGCGCGGCGACGCGAGTGCTTCGACATAGAGCGTCGCAGAGAGCGCGGGATCTTTCGTGCTCGTACTCGCATACAGCAGTCGCTGTGGACGCGCCCCCTTCGCTTCGAGTGCGAGCCACCGATCAGAGGAGTACAGGTCACAGTATGCGTGATAGCAAGCGCGGCTCACAGCAATGCCGACCTTGTTTTTCCACAGGTCGGGCAGGCGTGGAGCCGTCTTGCGGTCCCACCGAGAAACGAAGAGGCTTGCGACACTGGACACTGCCCCCAGGGGAAGCCCCGCCGCCGCGCGCCGTTCGAGACCACGCAAGTATGACTCGGCAGCAGCTTGAAAATGCGCTTCGCTGAAGAGGAGCGTCACATTGATCGACACTCCTGCGGCAATGAGCTCTTCGATCGCTGGCACCCCCTCTGGAGTACCAGGAACCTTGATAAACAGGTTTAGTCGATTCGCTCGTGCATGCAGTTGCTTTGCCTGCGCGATCGTTGCGGCAGTGTCGTTCGCCAAAAGTGGTGAGACTTCAAGTGAAACCCATCCGTCAACCGAACCGGTTCGCTCGAAGACGGGGCGAAAGAGGTCGGCGGCGCGTGTGAGATCCGAAAGCGCGCACTCAAAGAAGATGTCCTCGGGCTTCAGCCCCTTCGCGATCAGCGGACGAATCTGCGCGTCGTAGTCGCTGCTCGAAGTGATCGCTTTCTCGAAGATCGAAGGATTCGACGTAAGCCCTACCACCGACAGCTCCGCGATCCACGTGGCGAGCTGGCCAGAGTCGAGCAGTTTTCTCGTGATGTTGTCAAGCCAGATGGATTGTCCGGTCATGGCCAGTCGGGCAGTTGCTCGCATGTGAATCTCCTTGGACGAGAGCATAACGAGGCGCGAGATTCCAGCGCACGACTACGCTTGCTCCATGCCGACTCCACCTGAGCTCACGTCCACATCGACACCACTGACCGCACTTGCCCAGTGGAGCGCGCTCGAATCACACTGCAAGGAATTGCGAACAACTCACCTCCGCGACCTATTCAAAAGTGATCCATCACGGGCGCAGGCGCTGAGCGTCGATGGTCCCGATGGACTGTTCATGGACTATTCAAAGCAACGGGTCACCGCAACGACGATGCAGTTGCTGCTCGACCTCGCGAATGCCCGTGGGCTTCGGTCTCGGATCGACGCGATGTTCCGCGGCGAAAAAATCAATGTGACAGAACAGCGCGCGGTCTTGCATGTCGCGCTTCGCGCCCCACGCGGAACCCAGATCCTCGTCGATGGAGTCAATGTCGTTCCCGCGGTTCATGAGGTGCTCGACCAGATGAGTCGCTTTGCCGATGCGGTACGGAGCGGGGAGTGGACCGGTGCAACCGGAAAGCGCATTCGCACTGTCATCAACATTGGGATCGGTGGGAGCGATCTCGGTCCAGCGATGGCCGCAGACGCGCTGCGCGCGTACAGCACGAACGAGATTTCGTTCCGATTCGTTTCGAATGTCGACGCCACCGATTTTGCAGAGAAGACTCGAGGATGCGATCCGAGTGAGACCCTCTTCATCGTCTGCTCGAAGACGTTTACGACACTTGAGACGATGACGAATGCGACAACGGCTCGCGCGTGGCTACTCGCTGGCCTCGCGACCGTCGGCAGAGCGAGCCCCGCTGCCGTCGCCAAGCACTTCGTCGCTGTCTCCACGAACGCGCACAAGGTCGCAGAATTCGGCATTGACACCACCAACATGTTTGGTTTTTGGGATTGGGTCGGGGGCCGCTACTCGATGGATTCCGCCATCGGCCTCTCAACCATGATCGCGATTGGACCCGCAGGCTTTCGAGAGATGCTTAGCGGCTTCCACCAGATGGATGAGCACTTTCGCACAACCCCATTCGCAATGAACCTCCCAGTCATCATGGCACTTGTGGGAATCTGGAACTCCAACTTCCTTGGATCACAAACCCTCGCGGTGCTTCCATACGATCAGTATCTCGATCGTTTCAGCGCATATCTGCAACAACTTGAAATGGAGTCGAACGGCAAGCACGTCGCGCTCGATGGGTCGCGAGTCACATGGGAGACCTGCCCGAGCGTTTGGGGACAACCAGGCACGAACGGGCAGCATGCGTTCTATCAGATGATTCATCAGGGCACGCGCCTCGTTCCGTGTGACTTCATCGCGTTTTGTGAGCCGCTGCATCCACTGGGAGTGCACCAAGACTTGCTGATCGCGAATGTGTTCGCACAAGCTGAGGCGCTTGCCTTCGGCAAGACTCTGCACGAGGTCGAAACTGAGGGCTCGCCCGCGTGGCTTGCTCCACACCGGCAGTTCGATGGGAATCGCCCATCGACACTGCTGCTAGCTCCCAAACTCACACCGGCGCGACTCGGATCACTGATCGCACTTTACGAACACAAAGTTTTTGTCCAAGGCACTCTTTGGGGAGTGAATTCCTTCGATCAATGGGGAGTCGAGCTCGGCAAGGTGCTGGCACAGCGCATCATTCCTGAACTTTCTGGGAACGCCCCCACACCTGCTCACGACGCAAGCACACAACAGTTGATCGCTCGCTACAGAGCGGCGCGTGGGCGATAGCGAGTTCGAGATCGCTGGCCACGCTCGCATTCTTCCCCACCTCTTGAGTTACTCTTCCTTACCATTCGGTGCACTCGAAACACTTCAACCCTAGGAGCCACCATGACTCGCAATAGACCAGTTTTTGTGTCGGCGTTCGCGGCCGCGGCCTGTGCCATCGCCCTCTTCGCTGGAGCCAATCAGTCGCCGACACCCGTTGCTCCCCCACTGCCGGTGCGACCCCCTTCACCTGCACCACAGCCAGAGCGAGAAGCGCGCGAAGCACTCGCGCAGTTTTACACAGCGCTCAACGCCCTCTTCACTGGTGAGATGAAACTCATGAATGATGTGTGGTCACACGCCGATGACGTGACCTACATGGGGCCAGCTGGGGGAATGCAGGTTGGCTGGAAAGGGGTGAGCGGAGAACTTGGGCGTCAAGCCGCAATGAAAATGGGTGGAAAGATTGAGCCATCCGACATTCACTTCGTAGTCATCGGGGGTGCCTTGGCGATCGTCAGTAACTATGAGAAGGGTGAGAACTTTGATGCTGCTGGCAACAAGTCGACGGTCTCGATCCGAGTCACGTCGTCTTTTCGCTGCGAAGGTGGTGCCTGGAAGATGATCGGTCATCACACCGACCTCCTGCCGATGTTGGCGAAGTAGCGTGACTTCCTCACGACAGAGCGCTTCGACGAAAGGGCCGGCTCAGCTGATCGGCGCTGTGCTGATCGCGTCCATCCTCTTCGCCGCGAAGGACGATCCTCAGGCACCTGCCCTCTTGGCACCCGCCCTCTTGGTACCGGCCCATCGGGTTCCAGTCCCTCGTACCGTCAGCCCCGAGTTGCAGCAGGTCATTGCGGCTCCGAGTGACCCCTCATGGAGCATTGTTCCCAAGTCGAGCGACGAGTTCAAGGCGCTTGTCCGCTCGGATGCCGATGCAACAAAGGCGACCCTACCGCAATTGCGTGAAACACTCGGTGTCACAGTTGCACAGATGACAGTCGGCGGAGTCAATGCATACATGGTGACGCCGACCGTTCTCCCAGAACGAAATCGAAATCGCCTCGTGGTTCATGTGCATGGCGGCGCATATCTCTTTGGGCCTGGGGAAGCTGGGACCCTCGAGGCGATCGAGCTCGCGGGTTACGGACAGTTCAAGGTGCTGTCGATCGACTACCGCATGCCTCCCGATCATCCCTTTCCGGCGGCGCTCGACGATGCGATCGCAGTCTGGAAGGTCGCTGTGACGATGGCCAAGCCAGAGAACATGGCAATCTTTGGGAGTTCCGCCGGCGGAGGCCTGACACTTGCGCTGGTACTTCGCGCGAAGCAAGATCGCCTTCCGCTTCCGGCGGCGATTGCCCCAGGAACACCATGGGCTGATCTCAGCAAGACTGGGGACAGTTACTTCTCAAATGAGATGCTCGACAACATCTTGGTTTCGTATGACGGGCTCCTCGAGTCGTGCGCGCTGCTGTACGCGAATGGACAGGATTTGAAGCATCCGTTCATTTCGCCCTTGTACGGCGATCTTCATGGATTCCCGCCGACCATTCTGACCACGGGGACGCGTGACTTGTTCTTGAGCAACACAGTGCGTGTCCACCGAAAACTGCGCCAATGCGGGGTCGAGGCAGCGCTGCACCTCTACGAAGGAATGTCCCACGCACACTTCTGCATCAATCCGTACGCGCCAGAATCGAAGGAAGCGTTTCGAGAGATTTCCACATTCTTCGATGCGCACCTGGGCCGATAGCGCATTGCGACCACCGATCGATCAGCGCACTGGAATCGTCAGCACAGGAGGCGCTCCCACAGGAGAAGACTGGATTCGGCTGAGCTGCATCAAGAGTGACAGCGTGTTCTTCGAGTTGATGTCCTGACTCGCGATGCTGTAGTGATAACCAGCAAACTCAACAGAGACCATCGAGTCGGGTAGTGGCGACTTCGTCGCGCGGATTTTCATCTCATCGTTCTTGTCACCAAACTCGACGAACGCCCTCTGGTCTGGGGGGGTGTCGGTGTTCTTTGAAAGATCGAACATGATCATCATGATGGACCGCAACTGGTAACTCGCAATCGAGCAGAGTGTGTCGCCGTCGTTGAATTCGAGGCTTCCAGTGGCACCTCTCGTCACGCTCAAGCGCCCCTTCTTTTGTGCCTCTCGGAACCCGTTGAAGAGTGCGCGAAACTTCGAGTAGCTCGGCGAATCGCTGTGATTCACCAAGACCTCGCCGCTTTCAAGCGTCAACTTTTCGATCAGCAGGCTCGATAGCTTGTTGATCTCCCAGCCCGATCGGTACAAGAGCAAGATCGTGTCTGGGGAGACCTCAGTCATGTACTGCTGCACGTACGCGCTGCCATCCACTGGCGTATACGTGATGACCGGCCGTGTGGCGAACTGATAGTTCAATCCGAACGCATAGGTGAACGTCATTCCGGGTTGCTGTCCATTGGATCCGCCTGCGTTCCCACTCACGACACTCTCATACGATGCTGTCAACCCGCCCGCTTGTAAGAACATCGGCGTCTCACAAAAATGCATCCGCACGATGTTCAGCAGCATCTGCTGAGTCTGCGTGTACTGAATGATGTGGTTGTAGTCGGCGAAATCTGCCCTGAGCGCGTTGTTCGCCACCGCACAGCCAGTCACAGTGCAGAGCAATCCAGCGATTGCGAAACGACGCGCGATTGACAAGCATCGTGAGTTCATAGCTGTCACTCTCTCTTGGCTAGTGGGATCGCAACCCATCAAGGATTGCCTTCGTCTGCGGATCGTTGCAGTCGCACTCCGCTGGATACTGCTCGTTCAGGTATCCGTTGATCGCATGCCACGGCTTGCCGGCGGTGGCGTCCTCAGAGTGTTCGGCGATGCATCGCTGCTCGCGTGAACGCATGATCGCTTCGAAACAGCGCCAGTGCGCGTACCGAGGATCTCGCTTGTCGGCTTCGGTCGCGAGCCACTTGCTGAACGCACCACTGTCGGTGAAAAGACGGAAGTCGACGAGAGTGCCGTACAGCTCCATGCCAAGCCCGCACTGCAGCGTGTTTTCAAAAGCTGCCGGATTGTTGTAGCCGTCATACCCCCTGACCTTCGCTTTGATATTGAGATACTTCGTTGTGAGTGGAAAGTACTTCTTGAACTCATCAAGCGAAATCAAGGCACCTTCGGCGTTCGTCGGCTTCTGAATGGTGCACGTGGTGGTGAACAGCATCCACCGCCACATGAAGTCATTCACCTGAGCCACCTGCTTGTCATCGGCCGCCATATCTCCGTTCGCAATCACAAGCGGCAGAAACTTGTCCTTGAATAGTTTTTGAGGAACGGCGTACTTCGTTGTCGAGCCGTTGTAGGACAGCTCAAGCAACATGATCTCTCTCTCGTTGATGACGGTGTACTTACAGTGAACCATCGCGTCCTGGGCATTGAGAGAGTCGTCCGCGCTTCCTTCAGTCCGAAACGCGTATCCCGCTGGGAGGGCGCCGTTGCCGTTCCCGAGCGCCATCATCGGGTAGACCATCCAGCCCTTGTACAGCGACTCATTGAAGTCGCTCATCCACGGCGAATTCCACACTGTTACAGGAGTTGCGTCACCCACGTCGAAGCCAGTATTACCAGCGACGAGTTCGAAGTTATGCCCTCCATTCGCCCAAATCGTCTTAGGACCAGAGAATCCGCAGTAGGTGGGCGCCACATCACTGAAGACGGGCATCGGTTGAAAGATCCCCATTTGATCCCACTTGCTCTGTTGATCAAACTTCGCGGGCAGACCGCGCTTCGTCACAGGCATATCGAAGGAGATCTCTTCAAAGTTGTCCTTGGCGAACATGTTGGGGCCGTCGTAGTACCGAAACCAGACTGGAGGCAGGCCTTCGCCCTCACACTCCTTGACCTTCACGACGAATGCATCCGCCTTGTAGGTGACGGTGAAATCTTCATCGCCGACAATGCTGATGGCGTCGCCTTCAGGCGTAATCCAAATCGCGGACTCGTTTGGGGTCTTTACTTCGAGCTGGGGAAGGCCCGAAAGCCTCGCCAAGTACTTTCCATCAATGACTCCGTGCGATCCTGATTGCGCGCAACCCGCGACGAGCGCGCAGGTCAGTGTCAGGGTGAACCAAGTGGATGGGTGCATGATCAAGTGTCTGTCTCCACAGTGAGCGGTGCGAAGTCAATCGAGGTCGCGCTGGAACGAATGTCATCGTCTCGCGGGGCGCGCGCAAGGTAGCCGAAGCTCGTCGGCTACTGCGCGTAGTCTGCGATTCCCCAGCGTGACCATCGTGCACAAAGACTCAGTGCCCCGTCGGCAAGTCACTTGCCGGCATCGACTTGGCGACTGTGTTCACCATGTCGATCACAATGCGCGCCGCATCGACGAGTTCACGTTCAGTAGTGTTTCGCGAGAGCGAAAATCGGATCGCTCCATGGGCGAGCTCGGGATGAACTCCCATCGCGATCAAGACGGGCGATGGATCGAGCGATCCCGATGAGCAGGCGGCGCCTGCAGAGGCGCACAGTCCCGCTGCAGAGAGGGCCACGAGCATCGCTTCGGCCTGCAACCGCCCAAACGCGATTGTGCTTGTGTTCCAAAGGCGTGGCTCTCGCGCTCCGATGACTTGCGCCCTCTCAATCGCACCGCAGACAGTCCGTTCGAAGTGATCACGCAGAGATCCGAGTCGTACTCGCTCATGAGGCTCGCGCTTCAGCCACTCGGCTGCGAGGCGTGCCGCAATTCCAAGTCCAATGATTCCAGGGACATTCTCGGTGCCACCGCGACGATCTCGTTCCTGATGTCCGCCAAGGATCTGCGCGTCGAGTGAAGTTCCCCGCCGGCAATAGAGTGCGCCAACCCCCTTGGGTCCATGAAACTTGTGCGCTGAGAGTGTCAGCAGATCGACATCGAGACCCCCGAGCTGCGTTGGCATCTTCCCCACCCACTGCGTCGCGTCGGAGTGAAATCGGACGCCGTGTCGACGGCAGAGCGACGCGATCTCAGCGATTGGCTGCACGATGCCCGTTTCGTTGTTCGCCCACATGACCGACACAACCGCGACTTCCCTGCTTCGCGACTCCAGGACTCGTTCAAGCGCACCCATATCGACGAGCCCTTTGTCGGTGGCGAGCCACTCCACCTCGCAATGACCTCTCCAACGCTGTGCACCTCCCTCGTTGGCGGCACAGACCCGAGCGCAGTCACGAATCGCCGTGTGTTCGAGATGAGTTGTCACAATCACTGAGCGGCCCTCTCGACCACCGAGACTGCCACGAAGCGCGAGGTTGCATGACTCAGTTCCACCCGATGTAAAAATGACCTCTCGTGGGGTGCACCCGATCAGCGAGGCCACCTCTTCTCGTGCCTCCTCAACGGCATGGCGCGCTGCTTGACCAGAAGCGTGGACACTCGATGGATTCCCCCACACTTCGATCATCCCTCTCGTGATTGCATCAATGACCGCGCGTGCTGGCTGCGTTGTCGCGTTGTTGTCGAGATAGATCACGTTGAACTCGCGAGCCTGCTGCCATGCGGGCGCTTGGGATTGCGCTTCGGACAGGGTCTGACAACCTGAATGCGGGCGAGAGGAATCGAACCTCCACGGGTTTTACCCCACAAGAACCTGAATCTTGCGCGTCTGCCAATTCCGCCACGCCCGCGACGGACCGAAAGTGTATCACGCACATTCGTGCTGCGTAACACTGAGAGTGGCTGACACGAAAGCGCCAGTCGGCGCGCTGGCCCATTGCCTCGGTCGCAGTGGGTGCAACCTCAGCATGAACGCGCCGACTGGCATCACTTGCCGCTGACCCGTCGCTCGCTTGCGACTCTCACTCCTCGCCGCGCGGAGTCCGTGGAGTGATTGCCGCATCAGGATTCAAAGCACGCTTGGCGAGCACCCCCGCACGAATCTCGCCAGCGAGATCTGCGTTGTCACGGATGAACTGCTTCGACGCCTCGCGCCCTTGGCCGAGCCGAACCTGCCCGAAGCTGAACCACGACCCAGACTTTTCAACGACCCCATGACTGACCGCGAGGTCGATGAGGTCACCGGCGACACTAATACCCTCGTTGAACATGATGTCGAACTCTGCCTCACGAAATGGGGGAGCGACCTTGTTCTTGACTACTTTGGCTCGGACTCGATTTCCAACATTCTGATCACCATCTTTGATCGCACCGATACGGCGAATGTCAATACGCACCGATGAGTAGAACTTGAGCGCGCGGCCACCGGGGGTCGTCTCGGGACTCCCAAACATCACCCCGATCTTCTCGCGCAACTGATTGATGAAGATCACGATGACCTCGCTCTTCGCGATCGCGCCCGTGAGCTTTCGCATCGCTTGACTCATCAACCGCGCCTGCAGTCCCACGTGACTGTCTCCCATCTCTCCCTCGATTTCTGCTCGAGGAATCAGCGCTGCAACCGAGTCGACGACAACCACATCGACCGCATTTGAGCGAACGAGCAACTCGCAGATTTCAAGCGCCTGCTCTCCTGTGTCCGGTTGAGAAATCAACAACTCGTCGAGCTTGACCCCGAGCCGCTTGGCCCACGATGGATCAAGCGCATGCTCGGCGTCAATGAAAGCCGCGTTCCCGCCCGATTTCTGCGCGTTCGCCACAACCGTCAGCGCAAGCGTCGTCTTTCCTGAAGACTCTGGCCCGAAGATTTCGATGATGCGCCCCTTGGGAAGCCCACGCCCCCCGAGTGCAAGGTCAAGGCTCAGCGTCCCAGTGCTCACCCCAGCGATGTCTGGGATGTTCCCAACAAACCGCATGATCGAGCCCTTACCGAACGCCTTTTCGATCTGCCCAACAGCAGCCTCGAGTGCGCGTGTGCGTCCGGCACTCTCCGCCGCCGCCGATTTGCCGGACACTGGCTTCACTTCAACCGCGCTGGACTTGGACTCAGTCGCCGTAGGTTTGGTATTCGCATTCATTGCCGCTGTTGTAGTTGCACTGGCGGCAGGAACCTTCCCAGAACTCGCCGGATTTATCCTCGTGGCGGCGGCTGATCCCGCTGCGCTTACGGCTGATGCTGATTTGGCTGCGCCGTTGGTTGGGTTGTTCGATGGGTGTCCGTTCAGGGTGGCGTTCGAGATCATCTGGAGTCCTTTCCGCCCCAGTTTCGTCCATCCCGACACTGGGACTTCGGAAACTGAAGCACTGCTATCGTTTGGTTTTTGTACGGTATCGATCTATCGACAGGTGTCAAGGGTTGTTTGGATTTTTTTAGGTATGAATCTTCATTTCTAGCCAGCGGGAAGCCTATGGGGCCGCCAACGACGCAGGTCTGAAGACTCCCCTTTTTCTTTCGATGACCAATCCAGACCACCCACCCGCCACACCGTCTAGTGACCCAAACGGGTCAGTAGTTGGGCGTCGGCGCTCGAAACTGTGACATGTCGATTGATCTGAACCACTCAATCGTCCGCCGCAAACCTTCATCGAGTTGCACGGTCGACTCCCAGTTGAGCACTTTGCGCGCGAGTGAGATATCTGGGCAGCGTTGCATCGGGTCATCCTGTGGAAGTGGACGGGCAGATGCGATCGTCGTGTTCCCTCCGACGAGTCGTACAACACTTTGAGCGAGTTGCGCGATCGTGAATTCGTGTGGGTTCCCAAGATTGACAGGGCCGGTGAAATCCGATGAGGTGTTCATCGCACGAACCAACCCCTCGACGAGATCATCGACATAGCAAAACGAACGGCTCTGGCTTCCATCGCCATAGATGGTCAACTCTTGACCGGCAATCGCTTGCCGAATGAAATTGCTCACAACGCGACCATCAAATGGATGCATGCGCGGGCCGTAGGTGTTAAAGATCCGCACAACCTTGATCGGCGTGCGGTACTGCCTGTGATAATCGAACATGAGCGACTCGGCGGCGCGCTTTCCTTCGTCATAACACGCACGCGGGCCGATTGGGTTGACACTTCCGCGATAGCTCTCTGGCTGCGGGTGTACTTGCGGATCGCCGTACACCTCGCTCGTCGAGGCTTGCAAGATCGTCGCCTTCGTCTTCCTTGCGAGTCCGAGCGCGTGCATCGTTCCGAGCACACTTGTCTTCATTGTCTTGACCGGATTGAACTGGTAGTGACCTGGAGCAGCGGGGCACGCGAGGTTGTAAATCTGATCGATCGATTCGAACTTGAAACTCTCAGTCACGTCATGGCGGATGAACTCGAAGTTCGGGTTCCCAATCAGGTGCTGAATGTTGAGCATGACCCCTGTAAACAGGTTGTCCATGCAGATCACTCTGTCGCCAGCGGCAATCAAGCGATCACAGAGATGAGAACCAAGAAACCCTGCTCCGCCAGTCACCAAAATCGTTCGACTCATTGGCGCTCGAGTCTAGCAACTGCGATACTTCGCGAGTGAAGAGACACACGAAGTCGCGACTTGTGTTCGGCGCAATGACAGGCACGAGCCTGGACGCGATCGATACAGCCGCTGTTCGCATCACTGGTCGTGGACTCACAGCTCGCGCGACGTTCATGGGACAAGCGAGCGCTGATTTCGGATCGCTCGCTGATCGGCTCAGACGTGCGCAGCGCCAAGAGCCGCTTACAGCTGGGTCGTTTGCCGCACTCTCGCGCGATCTGGCGATTGCACATCTCCCTCCACTGCGCGAACTCGCCCATCGCCACGGGCATCCAGATCTCGTCGTTGTGCATGGCCAGACACTGTTTCATCATCCGCCACTCTCGCTGCAACTCATCAATCCGTCGGTGATCGCACACGACCTCAACTGCACGGTCGTCAGCAACCTGCGCGCTGCAGATCTCGCGGCCGGAGGACAAGGGGCACCAATCACTCCGCTCGCTGACTGGATGCTCTTTCGAGCACGGCGCACGTGGCGTGCAATCGTCAACCTCGGCGGCTTTTCAAACGCGACAATCATCCCACCAGAACCGAGTGGTGAGACGCCGCGCTCGAGGCGAGAGTCGTGGGCGACACTCGTGCGCGGCGCCGACCTCTGCCTGTGCAACCAACTGCTCGATCACCTCGCTCGAACGCGAAGTGGAGTTCCGTTTGATCACGACGGTGCGCTCGCACGAAGCGGCGTGGTTGCGTTGGGTCCCAGTGGGGCGCTGCGTGCACTCCTCGATTCGCAGCGGCTCGCGGGTCGGTCGCTGGGCACCAGCGATGAGATCCTCGAACGCGCATCGGAAACGGTCTCGACCCTCTCGCCACCTGATGCCCTCGCTACCGCGACCGAGGCGATCGCGGTGACGATCGCGATCGCACTCAAGGACCACCTCGCATTCAAAGCACCCGCAGAACGAGTTCGGGTGATCGTCGCAGGAGGAGGAGCCCGAAATCGCACGCTCGTCGGTGCGCTTGCTCGCGCAGTCGGTGCCCCAGTGGACCCAAGCGTCACGCTTGGAATCCCCGACGACGCGCGAGAGAGCGTTGCAATGGCTCTTCTGGGCGCGCTCGGCTTGGATGGAGTCGCTGTGACGGTTCCTTCCATTACTGGACGCACGAAAATGAGCATCGGCGATGGAGAGCTGGTTTGCGCACGCCCTCGATCTTGACCGAATCTTCACACTCGTGCTGGGTGTTGACCCCCGTGTGTGAGGCATAATGCTCCTATGACCCAAGCTCGGACGGCACTCGTAGTCGAGGATGAACCAGAGATTGCAGAACTCGTGATGTTCCACTTGCAGCGCGAGGGAGTTGAAGTCACCACGACCCGCTCTGGCCGCCGCGCGCTTGAACTCGCGCGGCAGAATCCCCCTGACCTCCTCGTTCTCGATCTCATGCTGCCAGACCTCGACGGCCTCGAGGTGTGTCGCCGACTGAAAGAACACGACGAAACGAAGCCAATTCCAGTCGTGATGCTGACCGCACGTGGCAGTGAAGCCGACATCGTGGCAGGAATCGAGATGGGCGCAGACGACTATGTCACAAAGCCGTTTTCACCCAAAGTCCTCATGGCACGGCTGCAGAACGCGATTCGCAGGCGCACGCCAACACAGTCCCAGCAGAGCGACTCCGTCCTCATCAGGCTTGACGGCGCACTTGTGCTCGATCGCGAGCGACATGTCGTCAGCGCCTCTGGTGCCGCCATCAGTCTGACGATCACCGAATTCGAGATGTTGTTTCTGCTTGCGAAACGACCTGGCTTTGTCCGCACACGCGACCAGATCATCGCTGCCGTCCACGGACCGCTCACTGTGCTCTCACAGCGCACGATCGACGTGCATGTCACCGCGATTCGTCGGAAGCTCGGCCGGTGCGGCGGTGCCATCGAGACCGTCAGAGGGGTGGGATACCGGTTCGCTGAAGAAGTGCGTGCCTAGCGTTCGACGGGGTCATGCGCAGTGCATCGCGGCTGGATACCGTGCGAGCGGCGATGCGAACCGAATCACATAACCGAGCGTTTGTCCAAATGCCACGCGGAGCCCAGGTGCTGGCAGCACTCCTCTTCGCGATCGGGATGCTCGTCGTCATCGCACACGATGCGCCGCGGATCGGCGCCCTCCTCATCGTCGCTGCCGCGGTGTTCTGGCTCATTGCAACGCGCGCGATCGACCGGCAGCGCGTTGGCGCGATCTACGCGCTCCTCGCAAGAATCGGCGAGGGAGAACTTGGGGCATCGCAACCTGACTCACCTGACGAACACACTCTGAGGCTCCAGCGTGGTATTGCGCGGGCACAGCGCGGTTTTGGAGAAGCGCTCGCCCGCGCCGAACTCGAGCGCGACGATTTGCGCACACTCATTGGAACCATCCGCACGGGATTGATCGCCCTCGACGGCGAGCTCAGGATTCGCAGCGCAAACGCTGTCGCCCTGACGATGTTCGAGCTGACTACGACCGACTGTCGCGGCCGCCTGCTCGCCGAAGTCATCCGCCAGCCTGAACTCCTGCAGTTTGTTGAAGAAGCGAGACGCACCGGCACCCCCACGATTCGCGAAATCACCCTCACTGGTTCTGCTGTTGAGCGCGTCACGGCGGTCGCTGATCCGGTCCGCGCGTTGCATGGCGCGGCTGGTGGTCTCCTGCTCGCGTTCGATGACGTCACGAAGCTGAGGCGCCTCGAAACTGTGCGTATCGACTTTGCTGCCAGCGTCTCACACGAGCTGAGAACGCCGATCACAAACATCAAGGGATACCTCGAGACACTGATCGAGCTCGGTGCGGACGACCCAGAGCAGGTCGCGCATTTTCTCGCCGTCATCCATCGCAACACGTCTCGACTCTCGACCCTCGTTGAAGACCTGTTGCTGCTCGCTTTTCTTGATCAGCCGAGGGCAGGTTCGCAACTCGAGTTCACCGAAGCGGCCCTGTTCGACATCGCCCGCGATGCAGCTGCTCAACTCGAAGTCGTCGCAGCCGCAAAGCAGATGACGATCGAGAATCGAATCGATCGGATGCTGCATGCTCGCGTGAACCCGAGCCTTCTTTGCCAGGCACTCCTGAATCTCATGTCCAACGCGCTGAGCTTCGCTCCGACTGGAACCCGTGTCATCGTTGACGCGCACCTTGACGAGGGACACCTACACATCACAGTCGCCGATAGCGGCCCTGGCATTGATCCTGTGCATCTCCCACGCATCTTCGAGCGTTTTTATCGGGTGGACAAGGCGAGAACTCGGGAACTCGGCGGGACGGGGCTTGGACTTTCCATCGTGAAGCACATCGCGATGGTCCACGGCGGGACAGTCGAGGTTCGGTGCCCCTCGACTGGTGGAACAGTTTTCACGGTTTCGATTCCGCGCGGTTATCGAAAGGTTGATCCAGCGTGAACACAATCTGAACACCGCACCACGAGACTTTCGCCATGACCACGATCTACCGCCGTTCATTCCAGTCCCCCGCCGCGATTGCGTTCGCTATCACACTGCTCGCAACTGCCGCCGCTCCGATCGAGCAGGATGCGAAAGCGCTGAAGGGTTCGATCCGCGTTGATGGCTCCTCGACGGTCTATCCCATCACCGAAGCGGTCGCGGAAGAGTTTTCGAAGGATGCCCCACGAGTCAGCGTCACCGTTGGCATCTCTGGTACGGGAGGTGGATTCAAGCGCTTCTGTGCGGGAGAGACGGCGATCTCCGCAGCGTCTCGCCCGATCAGCGTGAGCGAGGTTGAACTCGCGGCGAAGAACTCGATTGAGTTCATTGAGGTGCCTGTCGCATACGACGCGCTCAGTATCGTCGTGCATCCAACGAATGACTGGCTCAAGTCCATCACGCTCGCGCAGTTGAAGGCGATCTACAACGCAGGCGGAGCCAAGACATGGAAAGATGTTGACCCCTCGTGGCCCAACCGCCCAATCAAGATTTTCTCTCCTGGTACTGACTCGGGCACCTTTGATTACTTCAAGGAAGCAGTCCTTGGCAAGGACGGGAAGGTGCGGTCAGACATCAGCGTCTCTGAGGATGACAATGTGCTCGTGCTTGGAGTGAGCGGCGATCCAGACGCCGTTGGGTTCTTTGGTCTCGCGTACTTCGATGAAAACAAGGACAAGTTGCGGGCTGTGCCGGTGATCGACGCCAAAGGCGCTCCAGTGCCGCCGAACGCGGTGACAGTCAACGACGGCAGCTATCCGCTGTCGCGGCCCCTCTTCATCTACGTCAACGCCAAGGCCGCGACACAACCAGAGGTCGCGGCATTCGTCGACTTCTACCTTGCGCACAGCCGTTCTCTCGTCAGCGAAGTGGGGTATGTCGAACTCCCAGAGGCGATCTTCGCAAAGTCCAGTGCCAACTGGAAGGC
>SYHM01000073.1 GCA_005799205.1 Planctomycetia bacterium
GTGAAGTGAAGGCCAGCGGTTGGCGCGGCGCAGCTCGGAAGATCACTCTGGCGGGCGAAACGCGTCTGGTAGCGCACCCGGTCGAGTTCATCGCAAGGTTCACCGATCCCCATTGCACGCCTCGATTGCACGATGTACGGAGGAAGAGGAGTCCGCCCCGACCGCTGCCAGAGTTGCGGGGCATCCTCTCCCTCCTCGAGAGCAACCTCCCAGGCCATTTCACGACGTGCGTGCAGTGTGATCGTGTCGCGACCTGCTGCGACGCATCCATCGGCAGGGGTCAGTTCGAGTCGATCACCCGAGTGAAACTTCTTTGCCGACTTGAGCAGCACGATCCACCGGTTCTCAGCGGCTCTCGACAGAAAGAGCCCCTCGGTCACCCTCTCGTCAGAAGTGCGCTTGGCGACGAATCGCATAGGAGCGACCCGCGTCTCATTGACAATCATCGAGCTCCCTCGGGGTAAGTACTCGGGCAAGTCAGCCACAATTCGATGTTCAATTCGCCCTGAAGCCTGATGAAACACAAGCATTCGGGCGTGATCGCGAGGCTCGGCTGGCATGGAGGCAATCAGCGAGTGGTCGAGCGCATAGTCAAGTTCGCTCGTCGCAAGACTGTGCGATCGCATGAAAGCCTCCGTCACACCACCCCCTCGCTGCCAGCCGCTTTGCCAGCCGATTCGACGCGCACCCCTGCCGACAGTCGCCTTCCGTTGAGAAACGCGGCGAGCGCAAGGGGCCGACCTCCAGGTGATTGAACCTCTAGCAACTCGACGGCCCCAGTCCCACACGAGACTGAGCCATCCGGCATGACCTCTGCAACCGAACCGCTCGCCAACAATCGATTCGACGAAACTCGCGCGCGGAGGATTCGAACTGGGTTCCCTGAGATCGTTGCCTCCGTTGCCGGCCAAGGACTCAGGCCATTGATCCGTGCGGCGACGGCCTCTGCGCTCTGGCCGAAGTCCACCCACGAATCAGCACGAGAAAGTTTTCGCGCACGGGTCGCTTTCGAGGCATCTTGCGGCTGAGCAACTGCGCCACCAGACTTCATCAGTGCAACGACTCGCACGAGAGGCTCAACGCCGAGTCGCGCGAGGCGATCATGCAGTTCCCCAGCCGTTTCTCCTGGAAGTGGCTCGGTCTCTGCCGCGGCGTAGACCCCCCCAGCGTCCATCGCGGCAGCGACTTCGATCACACTCACACCCACCCGAGCATCACCAGCCATCAATGAGCGCTGAATTGGAGCGGCCCCACGCCAGGCAGGAAGAAGTGATCCATGCAGATTGACCGCGCGCACTCCCTCCAAGAGCTCGTTTGACAATTTCTGTCCGAAGGCGACCACAACCGCGATGGGTGCATGTGTCGAGCGCACCCGCCCGATTGGCTCGTGGTCATTGACCGACTCGGGCCGAATCAGTGGCAGTCCTTGGTGAAGCGCCCATGCAGTCACGGCGGTTGGCTGCTCTCGACGCCCGCGACCCGCCGGACGATCAGGCTGTGACACGACGAGTCGAATCTCGATCCCGAGCTCTGTCTGTCGGGTCGCTAGGGCTTCAAACGACGGCACTGCGAATGCACCACTGCCGT
Source organism: Planctomycetia bacterium (assembly GCA_005799205.1). Classification (GTDB taxonomy): domain Bacteria; phylum Planctomycetota; class Phycisphaerae; order Phycisphaerales; family SM1A02; genus F1-60-MAGs104. The sequence continues at coordinate 1,588 of SYHM01000073.1, forward strand.
ACAGCACGACACCAGTCAGCGCGGATCCTTCGCGCGCGTTGCCATGCGCTGTCACTCCGCCCCCCGCGACCCCTCGAGTGCGCGCAAGCGCTTGCGATTGACGAGCCGATCGATCGGAGACATCCGATCAATAATGAGAATGCCATCGAGGTGGTCGACCTCGTGCTGCCAACAGCGCCCCATCAGCTCGGAACTTTCCATCGAAAAAAGCGCGCCATTCAGCCCTGTCGCCTCGATTACTGCACGCGGCTGACGCCGCACCGATCCTCGAATCTCAGGCAGACTCAGGCAGCCTTCTTCCGCCGATTCGAGCGCGCCATCAATGACCACGAACTTCGGATTAATGAACACCAGTTCGTCGCCACCCTCTTCCTTCTCGCCCTGCGTGACAAAGATGCGAAGCGCTTCTCCAACCTGCGGCGCCGCAAGACCGATGCCTCCTTCAGCGTGCATGATTTCGATCATCTCTGCAACGAGCGTCTCGATAAAGCCGTCGATGGCAGCAACCGATTCCGCTCGTTTTCGCAGGATCGGATGGGGGTGAATGACGAGGTGTCGCATGAATTCCTACTCGAGCGGGTCAAGGCTAATCTAGAATCGCTCAAAGAGAGTTCCGCGGCGAATCGTCATCGGATGCGGTATTCTCGACAGGCTCCACCCATCGAGATATGACACTGTGATTCTTCCATGGAAAAAGAAAGATGGAGCCGACGAGGTCAAATTCGTCCCCTCCCCTGAGAAAGCTCGACCCTATCTCGATCGAGCGACCAAAGCACGAGACCAATCGGCCTTTGATGTCGCGCTGTTCTACTACGCCAATTCGATCAAACTCGATCCAACCAATCTCATCGTGCACGAAGAGATGTACGCGTGCGCGAAGCAGTTTCACGCCAACGGAGGAAAGCCCGCGACATCCGCTGAGGTTCGTCCCCTCGAGGGCCCCTTGGCGACCGATCGGCTCGCAATCGCCGAGCTGTACTGGATGCGAGACCCCAACAATCTCAACCTCGCCCTCGACATGATGACCGCAGCAGCGAAGGCAGAACAAACCTCGTTCGGTGCGTGGGTTGGACCGAAGGTCTTCAATCTGCTCTGCCTGACACTGCGCGACAAGCCGAACAAGAAACTGCTTCTGCGCGCCAAGGACCTTTTCATTGGCGTTGGCTCGTGGGAAGAGGCAAAGTTGTGCGTCGAACACGCGATCAAGGTCGACCCAACGGACATCCAACTCGACCGCGAGTTCAAGCAAATTTTGGCGCAGCGCGCGATTGTTGCTGGCGGATTCGACCGTGAAGGTGGACCAGGCAGCTTCCGCAACAATGTCAAAGACCTTGAGAAACAGCAGGCGCTCGCCGAGAAGGATGCGATCACCGGAAGTGCGGGAACTGAAGAGCGCAATCTCGAGCGCACGAAAGCAGACTTCGATGCGAATCCGACGAGCCCGGATCTCGTCCAAAAGTACTGTGTGGCGCTGCGGCGAATGGGAACCCCAGAGCACGAGTCACTCGCCTACCGGGTCTATCTGCAAGCCTACGAAACGTCGAAGGAGTATCGATTCAAGATGGCTGCTGGCGACATCAAACTGATGCGCGCAGGGCGCCAACTTTCGGCGGCAGAAGATGCGGCCAAGAACGCCCCCACCGATGAGGCTGCGCGCGCGAATCTCGCGCGAGTACGAAAGGCTGTCGTAGAGTTGCAGGCGACCGAGTATCGCGAGCGGGTCGCGGTCTATCCGACCGATCGGGCGATCAAGTCTGAACTTGGGCGACTGCTCTTTGAACTTGGAGAATTCGAAGAAGCGATGGGATGCCTGCAAATCGCCAAAGAAGAGCCCAAGATGCGTGTCGCAGCGGCGCACATGCTCGGTCGCTGCTTTGCGGTCTCAGGGTGGCACACCGAGGCGATCGGCGAGTACAAGGATGCAATTGCCTCAATGGATGTCACCCAAGCCGACCGCGAACAAGACATCCGCTACGACCTGATGCTCTCTCTGATCGAACTCGCGCGCAGTGAAAAGAGCGCGCAGCATGCTCGCGATGCAGCCGAGATTTGCTCAGGGATTCTTCGAAAAGACATTAGTTTTCGCGACATTCGCCAACGCCGAAAGGACCTTGACGCGCTCGTGAAGGAACTCTCGTGAGTTCAGCTCGGGTGGTGGGCATCATCCCAGCGCGGATGAACTCCTCCCGGTTTCCAGGAAAGATGCTCGCGCGCGAAACGGGCAAGCCCCTCATCCAACACGTCTACGAGCGCGCCGCGCAGTGCGGCCGGCTCTCGTCCGTGATTATCGCAACCGATGATTGCTCGATTCGAGAAGCGGCCAACGCCTTTGGCGCTCGCTGCGTGATGACGCGCAGTGATCACGCGAATGGCACCAGCCGAATCGCCGAGGCGGTCGAGACCATCGAGGCCGACATCATCGTGAACATTCAGGGAGACGAGCCCGAAGTCGAACCCGAACTTCTCAACGCGGCGATCGACGCACTCGAAGCCGATCATGGCGCTCAGATGGCGACGGTCGTTTCGCCCTTTGCCGCGGACGAAGATCCATCGAATCCCAATATTGTGAAGTGCGTCGTGTCGTTGAATCGCAGAGCGCTTTATTTCAGTCGCGCCCTCATCCCACTTCAGCGAGATTCCCACCCCCCGACCCGGACGGCGCCGATGAAGCATGTTGGCATCTACGTCTACCGCAAAGAGTTTCTGCGCACCTTCGTCGCACTCGCTCCGAGCCCGCTCGAAGAGTGCGAGCAACTCGAACAATTGCGGGTGCTCGAGAATGGATTCGCAATCGCCGTCGCATCGGGGATCGCACGGTCGCAAGGCATCGACACCCCCGAGCAGTACGCAGCGTTCGTGACCCGCGAACGCTCACGCTGAATCACGACGCTTGCGGCGCCGCGGACTTCGCACGAATCTGCTTCGCCCAGGCTGCCGCCTTCTCGCGCATGTGCTCATCACGATCGTTGGCCGCCATCGCATCCAAGCGACTCAACGCCTCGGTCGCTCCGATCGACGCAAGCGCATCGCCAGCGGCGTCTTGAGCACGAGGCTCATTGTCATCGAGCAGCGCAACGAGCCACGCGATTGACTTTGCGCGTCCAGCTTCATCACTCTTCGCTGGAATGATCTTCGCAAAGGTCGCAATCGCGACTGGACGCAGTCGCTCGACATGGCCAAGGGCGCCAAGTGCTGCGACGTGTTCGCGCGATTCAACGAGGCCGAGCGACCCGATCGCTTCGAGCGCACCCGATCGCACGCGCTCGTTGGGCGTAGAAACAGCGAGCATCGCGTCGAGTCCAGCGCGCACCGCTTCATCGGACTGCAGCACGGCCCGATCGGCCCCGAAATCGATCCCCCCAAGTCGGGCGAGCCCCCGCGCCGCCGCGATGCGTGGGGAATACCCCTGATCGCGGGTCAGCACAGGAATCAACCGCGAGGACGCCGCCTCGAGCGGTCCGAACGCGACAGACTCGGCGAGCGCGGCACGCAGCTGTGGATGGCAATGCGCTGCGGCATCCCGCGGCAACTCGCCGAGCGTTGGCACAACAAGTTCATCGAAGAGCGTGCACAGCACCGCGCGAGACTCCGCCGATCCGATCGAGGAGAGCGCAGTGACCGCCTCCTCGCGCAGCGTCCACCTCGCCTGTGTATCGCGGACAACCGCTGCGAGCGCATCGCGTACTTCACTGGTGTCGCGGCTTCGCAGCGCGCGTGCCGCCTGCCGCCGTGATGCACTTGTCGGTCCACTGCGTAATTGCTCGATCAAGAGCCCGTCGCCGGTCGTCACGTCCAGCACTTTCAATACCGTCAATCGCGGATCGACCGCGATCATCGTCGGGGGACCATCAAGCTCAATCTGCCTGCTCGCCTTGAGCCCCTGCATGTCAACGTCAATCGTCCGTTCGCTCGTTGCTGTGCGCACAACCACCGGAAGGACAAACGACATCGCCCTCCCAGCTCCACCTCGAACACTTTGCTCGACCTCGAGTGTCAAGACGCGCGATGCGAACTCATATTGCGGCGAGACCTTCACGCGCGGAGTGCCCGATTGCATACACCACTGAGTGAAGAACTGTTCAAGGCTGCGTCCACTCGCTGCTTCAAGAGCGAGGCGAAAATCGGAGGTCTCAACGAGTCGACCGCCACACTGCGCGACATACTTGTGGACTCCAGAAAAGAACACCTCATCGCCGAGCATCGTGCGAAGCATGTGCAGGATCGATGCTCCCTTCGGATATGGGTTTGCTACTCGCCGAAAGGTTTCGCCCGGATTTCGGTACGACTTCGAGCACATCGCAGCGGGCACCGTGCCATCCGCCGCCGCGATTCCGGTATCCGCGACTCCGACATCAAACGATCCAAGCACTGTGTCGTAGTACCCATCGGGACCATCACGCTCCTCCATCCACAGCGCGGTCCCGTAGGTCGCCCAGCCCTCATTGAGCCAGATGTGTTCCCATGAACGACAGGTCATCAAGTCACCAGTCCATTGGTGGCACAGTTCGTGCGATATCAACCCATCCATGTCCCCTTCGAGCAGCGCAGTCGAATCGAGAAGCGCTCCAGAGTTCATCGTCGTCGCCGAGGTGTTTTCCATGCCACCGGCTGAGAAGTTTCGCACCACAAGTTGGTCGTAGCGGCTCCACGGATACTTCACGCCAAAGACGCGAGCAAAGCAGGCCATCATGCGGTCGGTGTTGGCGTAGGTCGCTGGCGCAAACTGTGCATGGCTAGGTCGGGTCCAGACACTCATTGGAACCCCGCTCACCGGCGCGGGCAATTCTGTTCGCTGAAAGTTCCCTGCGACCACTGACACGAGGTAGGGCACATGGGGTTGCTCCTGAAGCCAGTGCCAAATCTCACGCTCTCCAACTGAGCGATGCTCGACAAGCCGGCCATTCGAACTCGCGCTGACCCCTGCTGGCAGATTGATGATGACCTCGGTCGCAAGTCGAATGTTTGGAAAGTCATGCACCGGGAACCAGTGATGGTTTGACTCGGGTTGACCTTGCGTGTGAATCTCTGCCGCGACCGGAGCAGCACCATCGACCCCTGGAAGCGCAGATGAGAACCGAAGCCCGTTCTTGGGCTCAACGACGCGGTAGGTCACTGCGAAACTGGCCTCAGCGGCGGATCCCCCTGCGGTGACTGGACCAATCGCCTCCGGAAGGCGTACCTGCAAGAGATCGCCCTCGTGCATCCACTCGAGCGGCTTTCCCTCCGGCGTCCCCTGGCAGACTGAAAGAACTTTGAATCCCTTCGCGTCAAGCTTGAGCGTCTCGATCCGCTGTCCTGAAGGAGCGATTCGATACGTCGCGACCCCCTCAAGAACGGGGTGATTCATGTCTTCAACCCGCAACTCGAGTTTGAGGTGCTTCCATTCGACCTGCGGATTGGGTGGGAAGTGCTCCGATGCACCATCCGACTGGGCTCGCGCCCCAACCACGATCATCACACTCAGCACCCACCCCGCGACGAACAAGAATCTTCGAAGTCGCATCATCCGAGTCTTGTACCCGCAACCCCCCAGCGACTACCATCGGTTATGCACGATTCGGAGCCAGACTCACACTCACACTTCTTGAGGCAGTTCTCCGATAGTGAAGAATCAAGCGAGCAGTTCTCACCCACCCCACCTGGGTATGTCCGCGGGCGCACAAAATTTGTAGTGGTCGTCGGCACGGTCATGAGTGGACTCGGCAAGGGCATCTTTGCAAGTTCGCTCGCGAAACTGATGCAAGACAAGGGACTTTCGGTCGCTCCGATGAAACTTGAGGGATACCTCAACATCGATTCGGGAACGCTCAACCCCTATCGGCACGGTGAAGTGTTCGTACTCGAGGATGGCCTTGAGACTGACATGGATCTCGGAACGTATGAGCGCATTCTGAATCAGAACCTTTCGCGCAAGAACTTCGTGACCGCGGGACAGATCTACACAGAGATTCTCGAGCGAGAACGGCGCGGCGGCTATCTCGGGCGCGATGTCCAGATGATCCCTCATGTCACGGGTGTTGTGAAAATGAAACTCCGCGAACTCGCGATGAGTGGAGCTTCAGTGGCGGGCGCGTCGAAGCGCGGCGCAGATCAGCAACTCGACGTGGTCTTCGTCGAAGTGGGTGGCACTGCAGGCGACTACGAGAATGGGTTTTACATTGAAGCGCTTCGTGAGCTGGCATTTGAAGAGGGCGACGGAAGCACTTGTTTCGTTGCGCTGACCTACATCCTCGAGCCATCCATTCTCGGCGAGCAGAAATCGAAGGCGGCGCAACTGGGAATGAAGCGCCTCATGGAAGCTGGAATTCAGCCCCACATCATCGCCTGCCGCGCGAAGAATCCAGTGACGGCAAAGGTCACGCAGAAGATCTCGATGTTCTCGAATGTTCCGCTCAAGCGGGTGTTTTCGATGCACGACCGCGAATCGATTTATGTCATTCCCGACGCAATGCGCGCGGCAGGCCTCGACCGCGAAATCCTGTCGATCCTGGGACTTCACGAACGTGTCAATGCGGGCGCCGAAGACTCGGCCCGATCTGCATGGAGTGCGTTCGGTCGGCGACTCAGTGCTCCGCGCGATCACCGCATCTCGATCGGCATTTCAGGCAAGTATGCGGCACTCCGCGATGCCTACGCCTCGATTGACAAGGCGATCGAACACTGCGGAGTCGAGTTAGGCGCTGAGATCGATGTTCGTTGGCTCGACACATCA
>SYHM01000074.1 GCA_005799205.1 Planctomycetia bacterium
AGCTCGGCGGCGAAGCGAACTCGTTGATCGAGAAACTCTCGAAGAAAAATCAGTCCAACGCCGAACGCCACCACCGCGAACCAGACTCCAGGAAGCACGACCTTCCAGTTTGGAAAGGCGAGTTCGCGAGGGGTGAGGGACTTCTGTGAAATCTCAACAGGGATCGAGTCCTTGCGCACGCTGGCAAGCCTCAGATCGCCGATTGTTCTGGTGAGTTCATTCCGCTCGCCCTCGAGTTGCAACTGCTGATCCTTCATCGCTTCGAGTTCTGCAACCCGAGATGCCAGTTCCTGGACGCGCTTCGACTCGGTCTCGTGATCGAGCGTCTGTTGCTTCAGCAGATCCTCGAGCCCTGCCTGACGATCACTGACAGTCTTGAACTGCGCGTTGAGATCGCGCTTGACGATGTCCAACAACACTTTCTCTTTTTGGATGAGGCCAGAATTCAGAAGGTTCTGGCTGGCGCGGACCTCGGGGTGCTCTGGCCCAAACCGACTCTTCTTGCTCTCGAGCCCGACTGCCATGTCGTTGATGTCACGACCAAGTTGCATCAGCACTGGATCGGTCTCTGCGCGACGAACGTCGTCTTCGGTCGCCTCAAGCCGCCCTTGCAACTTCGCATCGAGCTGGTTGCGTTGCGTCTTAATGAGACTGAGATCCATCGTTGTCTCGGCGATGCGCTTAGCCAACTCTTCGACGCCACGCTGAGTCTGCATCGAGTCTTCTTTGAAAGATGGAATGTTCTGCTCAGTGATAAATCGGCGGACCGCGGACTTCGACTCACTGATGCGCTTGTCAAGCTCCTCTTGCTGCCGCACAAAGACTTCCTCAGTCGAATTGAATTTCCTGTCGCTCTCAGCCTTGAGTTCTTTGAGGTAGGTGTCGACGATGGTGTTCAGCACTGTGGGAACGTCGCTGGCGACATGCGCTGACCAGTACAACGCGAAGAACTGCGTCCCTCGGCGATGGCCTGCAGAGACATGGTCCTCAAGATCATCGACAGCCTCTTCGACAATGAACTGGCCCTCGTCGTCGAGAAAATATTCGTGCCACTTGGTCGTGAGGATGTCGCGATGCGACATCGCGCGAATCAGGATGTCGCGCGAGATCATCTGCTGCGCTTCGGTCTGCGCGAGTCGGGCAACAGTCTCTTCCTGCGGGACCGTTTCGCCGAAGATCTCCTTCGCATCGCCCAGTTGAGATCGCAACCTCAGGATCACTGCACCGCTGTAAATCGGGTACAGAAACCCTGCCGCAACCTGAAATGCCCCAGAGACGAACACCGCCCCAATCGCCCAAAGTCCAATGGTCTTCCAATGTTGCCGGAGTACTCGCACCGGATCAATCGTCGAGGCACGACTCGGACCGCGACTCGCTGAAGGGCGTGCAGAGGGGGTTGGATTTGTTGGTGCTGGTGCCATTGGAGTTGTTGGTCTTCGCTCAGCGAGGGGATGATGCGAGTTGTTTTTCGACTGCCGCGAGTTCGGCAGCGGCCTCTGGATCTACTGGCAGCGCCTTTGCTCGTTTCAACGCAGCAGCTGCATCCGTCGGTCGGCCCGCGGCAAGTTGTGCCGCCGCGAGATGCGAGAACACCATCGCGCTTGGCTGCATGCGTGATGCCCGGTGCAACAGGGCGATGGCTTCTGGATACTCCCCTGCCTTCATGAGTGCGTACCCAAGCGTATCCATCAAGTCGGTGCTCGCCGGATAGTCCACAAGGGCCTTGCGCGCACGGGCGATCGCCGAAGCGGTCTTGTTGAGATCGCGCGCCTCGATGTACGCGAGGTTGTTGAGAGCTGCCATGTCGGTAGGCATGAGTGCAAGTGCTCTCTCAAAGGCATCGGCAGCCGCAGCGAAATTGCCTGACTTGTATTCAATGCCACCAAGCACGCGAAGCGCATTGAACTTGTCGGCATCGTTGGTCCCAAGCGTAAGTGCACGCGTCGCATACTCGCGCGCCTTCGCCGTCCCAGCAGGGCCAGACTCGAGATAGCGCTGCGCCAACGAGCGACAGAGCGCGCTATCGGGCTTGTCAGCGCAACTTTCGATCACGAACTTCTCGAGCTCTGCCGTCTTTTCATACGGAAAGAGCGTCGACACGCTCAGCATCCACGGATCGGTGAGCTCGCCGTTCGATGCGCCAACCAACTTGTACATATCACGAAGCTGCACGAGCCCCTGGGTCTTCTGACGGTCACTGTCTGCCGAACCAGCGATTGCTGCGGCACCAACCATTTGAAGGAATGGCACAGAGTTCGTGAGATCCACTGCGGAGCGCAACGCCGCAAGGATGCCGTTGAAATCTGGCGGGGTCGCTGTCGCACGAAGGACAACCGACTTGATCAGGACGTTCTGGTCTTTGGCGATTGCGAAGATCTGGTCGTAATCGGCGGCTGCATCGAGCACCTTCCCGGCCGCAACGTGGGCTTCCGCGAGCGCCTGCCACCACATCGGATTCCGTGGCTCCGCCGCGAGCGCATCTTGAACCGCCGCCACCGCTCCGGTGTTGTCGCCCGCCGCGAGCAGATACCCCACGAGCGAGCGGCGCGCATCCGCGAGTCGTGGATTCTGTGCGGTGTAGAGACGCACTGTCTGCGTAGCCGCACCTAGGTCACCCTCTTCCATCTGGATCGACGCAAGCAGTCTGGTCGCAGGCCAGTAATTGCCCTGTAACTCGATGCCGCGAAGTACATCGGCCTTCGCTTGCTTCAACAACTCGACATCACCCGTCCGCTGGAATCGCCTTTGCAACGACCCAGCGCGCACGATGAATGGCAATCCGCTCGACGAATCGAGACGAATCGCCTCTTCGATCGCCTTCGAGAACTCTGCGATCTTGGCGGCTGTTTCGGCTGGCGTAAAGATTGAAAAACTCTCTTCGAGCTCAGCATTGGCAATGTCGGCAGAGAGCAATCGATCACTAAAGGTCTCAGCGCCAACCGACAAGCTCGCGAGTTTTGCGACCGCCTCGCGCGCCGCAGCAAAATCGCGCACTTCAGTGCAGAGGGCTGCGAGTTGTCGCGCCACTTCGATCGTCGGCGTCGTCGCAAACTGTGCGCGAAGCACTTCAATCGCGCGCTTAGGCTGGTGCCGATCTGACCACTGTTGTGCCACGAGCAGTGCCGCCTGCGACGATTCCGCTCCAGCAAGTTCAAGTGCGCGTGCGAAGCTCGCGGTCGCATCATCGGGCTTGCCTGTTTCAAGTTGCAGTTCGCCGACATCGAGCCATGTCGCCCATGCGCGAGTTCCCTTTGCTTGCTCAGCAACGAGCTTTAGCGCGGCGACTGCTTCGGCACCACGCCCTGTGCGCTGCATCGCCGAGCCGTAGAGGCGCGTCGTTGCTCGGTCGCTGGCATCCATCTTCATCAGGCGGTCATAGATCGTGGCTGCTTCGGCCATGTGCGTGCGAGCGAGGAGCTCAAGTTCCTGTGCTTGCCGCTCGCGACCCATCGCCTCCCACTCCTTCGGAGAAAACGTCGAACTTCCGTCATTGTTAAAGATCAGATCGCGGCTTGGTGGGGTCTCGATCAGCAGACGGAGCAACTGCCTCGCATTGGCGGCATCGGCGGGGCGAATTGCGTACATGCGCCTGCGTTCGAGAAGACTGTCTGCCTTCGAACCGAACATGGCCTCAAGTTCGAGATAGGCGCTGCGCACTCCCGCCGATTGCGGCATCGCCAGCGCGGCGGATCGCAAGACTTCGCGAGCTCGGTCGAGCTTTCCGTGCCGCACGAGCAGCGCCGAATACAACTGAATTGTGATGATGTCATTGGGGCGTCGCTCATACGACCTCGAGTAGGCCTCTTCTGCCCCGGGGACATCACCAGCTCGCTCGCGCGCGTATCCGAGCAATCGATAGCCGATCGCGCCTGCGCTTGGTAGTTCTTGCGCCTGCTCGAAGTATTCGATCGCCTTCTTGAAATCATTCTTTTCCGCCGCCGCTCGACCGCGAAGGAGCAGTTGGACAGCCCGATCTGTACTGTGCTTCTCAGCGAGTTCGATCACTTGCGCAATCTTCGCGTCATCCTTGGCAATGAGTGCTTCAGAGAAGAGCCGGTCGAGCAACGATGGGTCACCTGGAGCAAGTTCGAGCGCCTTGGCAACCGCTGCTTTGGACGCTGTCTCAGCTTCCGCGATGTCGGTCGTGAGCAGTGCAACATCAGCTGGTGCGGCGACAGCCAACCGCTTCTTCAAGTTGTCGCGCAGGTTCAAGAGGGCGAGCGCAAGGTCCACAGATTTGTCGGCAGCCGAGCGATCCGAAAGATCGACGAAGGCGGTTACTCGGCCAACTGCCGTACCAGCTCCTGAAATGACTTGTAGGCGTTTGAGGGCCTCATCGGTTGGATACTGCACGAGGAACTCGCCAACCAGTTTGTTCGCCTGGGATGAATCGCCCTTGAACAGCAGCCATTGGACGAGCGTTCGCTGCAGGCGAACGTCGTCAGGGAACTGCTCGCGCGCGTTTCGAATCTGCGACAGCGCCTCCTCGAGGTCGCCCTCGTTCGCGACAAGCTCGGCATCGCCGAGAATCTTGATGACGGGATCTGAAAGATTGATCGCTCCATCGCCGACGACTTTGTTGAGCGCGGCCATCAGTTCAAGCGCTGCGGCGTTTGTGGGATCACGCTCAAGCATGGTGGCAACCGTGCGCTTCGCATCGGACACTCGCCCAAGTTGTGCTTGGATGCGTGCGCGTACGAGCATGAACTGACCCACGCGTGGATGCTCTTCGAGTGCGCGTTCGATCTTGAGCAGCGCCGCTCCAGGCTCACCGCGCTCGAGCAAACTGATCGCTGCGATGAGATAGAGCTCGGCCGCGACATTCTTCTGCCGAATGAAGACCTCTTCGAGCTTCGTTACTGCGGTGAGGTAGTCACGTTGCGCAAACGCGAGCTTCGCGTCGGCACGGATCAGCGCGACCTCTCCCTCACGACCCTGAATGATCGTCGCGATGCGATCACGATCGGCCTTCACGCGGACCAGTGCAGCATCTCGCTCCGCTTGATTCTGGGCACTCTCCCACTGCGCGAAGTCGAGCTCAAAGATCTGCTCGATAGCCGAGACCTTGACCTCATCGGAGTAGGCCGCGAGCATCGAGACTTTCGGCTGTGGAAGAGCCAACAGTTGCTCAAATGACTTCCGTGCGCCGTCAAACTGACCCGCATGACGCTGCAGTCGCCCCAACGCTCCCAGTTCGAGCATCGATGCCGGATCTCGCGCGACGTGCGCCTGCAAGATCTCGATCGCCCGGGCAGACATCTCGGGTTCGTCAATGGTCCCGATGATGCCGACGAAGCCCTGCAATGCCTCGCCTCGCAGGGTCCCTGCTAGACCGAACTCTGGCGAGTTGCGGTCACCCGACTTCCATAAGAGCTTGTCCGCGATCGCTGCGATCGCCGATGGCGTCGCGCTCGGATCGCGCGCACGCCTCAACTCGACCATGTGCGCCAGTTCGGCAACACTGATCTCAACATTGTCTGGGAGCGCCGCGCGAGCCTGCGCGAGCGCCTTGTCGAAATCAGCCGTCCTGGCCGCCGCCTCGCGCGTTCTGTTCGCTGTTGCGAGTCGGCCTGCGTCATCAGAGATGGACCACAACAGCTGGGACCACACAACTGCGTCGGTTGGAAACTCCTTGAGGTACGCCCGCGCCGCCTCTTCTCCAGCTGCGCGCTCGGACTGCGACAACAGTCCCCCCTGCCTAAGAATTCCCTGGATTCCAAGCGCCCGAATCGATGGCACTTCTGGTGCAGTTGGCGGGACTCTCTCGAGCGCTTCGGTGGCCACCTTTGACACCTCGACCCAGAGTTCAGATTGGTCGAACAGCTCTGCCCTCTCTTTGAGCGACTCGAGCAGGCGCATCCACTCGGCTCCGTCGAGTGGTGCTGAGCGCGTTCGCCGGCGCAAGAGTGTTTCGCGACGTTGATAGAGCTCTTGCGCATCGCCCGAGGTCTTTGGAGTCATGAGCGCGAGCGTGTCGAGAATCTTCTGGTTGTATTCGAGGCTGTTGGGTTTCTTGCTGACCGCGCGTCCATAGCGACTGATCGCCTCCTGAAACTTCTTGTATGCCTCTTCGGCGTTCCCTGCCGCCTCTGCGGCCTTTGCAGCGACGATCAGCTCATCGCCGAGACGGATGTTTCGCTCTGGCGCGCCAGAAATCTGGTAGTAGGCAATGCCGCCAAGCACGAGGCCGACGAAGAGTGTGAATCCGCCAACGAGCGTGAGGAACTTTCGATTCAGTTTTGACTTCTTGACGGGAGTTGCCATGGCTTAGGGTTCCTTCGGTTGAGCAGTTTCAATCGTCGACCAATCTGGTAGTCGACGCATGAGAGGCGGAAGCAGTTCAGTGAGCAATTCGGAGGCGAATTGAGTCCACAGTTCGAGCGCACCCTCTCCCTGCGGAAGGAGCGCGCTGAACTGAACCTTACAGTAATAGGCGTATCGGCTCGAGAGGTCGAATGCGTAGGTTCGCACCACATACGGTGATGGGGTCACTCTGCCGTTTGCTACAAAGAGGTATCCACCGACGAGTCTGGTGTTTGGCGAGTTGGCATCCTGAAAGATGGTGACTGACATGGCCGTCTCGCCAATGGGAAGCAAGACCTTTTCTTCGATGCGAGTCACTGGATTGGTGACCCGAGCGACTGGATACCGCTCGCCGGTCGCCTGGTTCACCGGTCCAGAACTCATGTCCCACTGCGTGCGATCGATCGGGATAACCACATCGTGCGGTTGATCCACCATCGTGAGACCGGCTGCTCCCCAGCAGCGTTCAGGAACATGAGGGACTGCATCAACCATTCCTGTGTAATAGGCGATGTGGACTGTGACGAGTCCCTTGCTTGGATCGCCGCCCAGTGCGTACTGCCGATCGAGATACAGCTTTGTCCCGAGGCTTTCGGTCATCGCTTCGCCGAGTCGTGAATCGACTCCCACCCGCTTCCACCGACCGAGCTTCGTAGGAAGTGTGTCGAGTGCTTCACGAAGGGCGACTGGTTCTTTGCGCAGATAGAGGTTGAGCGTCGACACCCCCGCGCGAAATCCAATCGCCGAAACCACCATAAGCGCGATCAGCGCGACGAACGCGACTCGGATCGGCGCGCTAAACCGCACTGGAGGATCCCGCATTTGGCACAACGAGATGACGAATCGCCCAGAGCGTTCCGAGGTAAAGAAACAGCGCTGGCAGCATCCACACAACGCCGACAAGCTCGTGAAACTCGCCGTCGGCAAAGTTCGCGTCGAAAAGCGTGAGGATGCCGATCGACGCCACGCGAATGATGTTGACGAGAATGGCAATGGGAACACCGAGCGCCACGAGCAGAATCTGCTGCCACATCGCGGTGAGATTTGTGTACGCGAG
>SYHM01000075.1 GCA_005799205.1 Planctomycetia bacterium
ACCGATGGCAAGATCGACTTGAAGCTCGATGCTTCGGGATATGCGCGCATCGCTCCGCTGACAGATGAGATTCTCGCAGAACTCGAAGCTGCTGGCGGACGATTGAACTTCGACGATGACAGCACCCCCGACGAGATTCGACAGCGATTCGGCGTCAGCAAGAAAGCGTTCAAGCAAGCGCTCGGAAGTCTCTTTCGTGCGAGGCGCATCGCGTTTATGCATCCTGGAATTGAACTCGTCACACCTACACACTTGGAGGGCTCATCATGAGCACAAAGACTGCAGCAAAGAGGTCAACGAAGAAGCCAGCAAAGAAGACCGCGGCCAAACCGGCCACACCCGACGCGTACATCGCGTCATTGCCCGCTGATCGTCGAGAGGTCATGGCGAAACTTCGCGAATCAATCGTGCGGAACATTCCGCGCGGCTTCGAAGAGCGGATGAGTTACGGGATGATCGGATATGTCGTGCCTCACTCGACGTTTCCGGCTGGATACCACTGCGATCCGAAGTTGCCTCTGCCATTCTTGTGCATCGCTTCGCAGAAGAGTCACATCGCCCTCTACCACATGGGCATCTATCTCTCACCCGAGTTGCTCTCGTGGTTCACCGCCGAGATGAGGAAGGTCTCGGCAAAGAAGCCCGATATGGGCAAGTCGTGCACGCGCTGGAAGAATCCGAGCGAGGTCCCCTTCGCGCTCATCGGCCAGCTCGTCAAGCGGATGAGTGTCGCGCAGTGGATCGCGCTCTACTCGAAGATGCTGGCAAAGCCAGGGGGCAAGGCAATGGCGAAGAAGCGCGACTAGTGTCACTTGGATGTTGAGGTGGGCTGATCGCCATTCGCATCATCGTCGTCGTCGTCGTCGACAAGACTCACTGCCCACTCTGGGTACGCCGCCATTGATCCCTTCATGGCATGCCAGATGATGCGATTGAGTTCATCCTCTGGGCACTGATCGATCCGCTCGAGCGGCAGCTGGCTCGACGCGATCGCATTGGCGCGCAGCAGGTCATCCGCAATCGCCTTTGGATCAGGGTTCAATTCGTCGAGTGGCACACGGTTCTCGACCGACCGGTACGGCGTGAGATTGGCCTGCTCGGTAAAGCACTCGCGCATCGGGGTGGCGGTCGCGTCGAACTGATTCATCGGCGGGATTCCAAGCATGAGTTCGATCGTGCGAAGGATGCTCGTGTGGTTGTACTGCGTGCTCACCACTGCACCGCGCTTCGTGTACGGGCTCACGACGAACGCGGTCGTGCGGTAGCCACTGATGTGATCCCAACCATTCTGCGGATCGTCTTCGATCGCAAAGATGCATGTGTCTTTCCAGAATGCGCTCGCGCTGATTGCTTCGACAATCTGACCAAATGCGAGGTCGTTGTCGGCGACGGCTGCAGCTGGAGTCGGCAATCCCGCAGAGGTGCCACTCGTGTGATCGTTCGGAAGCGAGATGATGATGAGGTTGGGCATCCCGCCAGCCGCTTCCCACGCCTTGAGCTCGTTCATGAATGCACTCGCGCGGACAACATCGGGAATCTCCATGTCCCATCCTGGCGCAGTCGAACTCAGATAGGGGCGAAGCGACTCAATCGTCGGTTCACTTTCGATGATGACTGCCCCCGCTTTCTTGACGAAGTCGTCATAGCAGGCGCGTGCAGTGATCTTGTCTTTGCGCGTCGCCTCAGCCCAGCGCTTTCGTGTGATCGCGAATTCTCCGAAGACTCGAAGCGACTTTCCCCTTGCGAGTGCGTGGTCCCAGATGAATCCCGCTGATGAATACGCGAGCGCGTCAGCCCCGTCGAGCTCCATCCCATCGGGATAGCTGCGAGGAAATCCTGCAAACGAACGTTCGACATACTCGGTTGCGAGTCCTGTATCGGCCCACTGATGTCCGTCGGCGCTCAGGATTCCCGAGCAATATGTGTTATCGAGCAACACGAACTCGCGCGCAATCTTGTGAAGGTTGGGCGTGATCTCCTCGCCAAACACACACAGCGAGGCATCGCCATTCCCCTCGCGAAGGTCGCCAAAGACTTGGTCGTATGTGCGATTCTCTTTGATGATGTAGACGACATGCTTGAAGTGGCTGGGCTCGCCCGCTCGCTCAGGCACCGCGCGCGCTGGTTGGTCTAGCCGCGCCGGCAACATCGCCTCGCGCAGAAGTCCGTAGCGCATGTTGTCGAGAGCGGCGCGCGTCATCGCCGGCAGCGACTCTTCGGTGGGCAGCGGCACGAGCGACAGCGTTCCGAAGTACTGGCGCGACCGAAACTCGGCCTTCTCGCCTTCCTTGAGCTTCTTCGTTGAGCCGATCCCCTTGATGTTGGCAACGCAGAGTGTGGGAGGAACTGTCGGCGCGACAACTACCGCGCCGGGGAACCATCCGACCGAGATGAGTCCTTTCGGCTTTGATTCTCCGGGGTCAAAGTCGATGACTGCGACGGCATTTTGACTTCCGTTACACACGAAGAGCCGCGTCCCACTGCTGTCGAACGCGAGCGCGGTCGGTTGGGCTCCGAAAAGATCTGCTGGACTCTGCCTCACGCAGATCGTCTCAACGATCGCCGCCGACTTCGTGTCGATCACGCTGACGGTGTCGCTGCCGCTGTTGGCCACCGCGAGCCACGCACCAGTGGGCGAAAGCGCCATCGCGCTCGCGTGCAACCCAGTGATGATTTCGCGCGCTGGCGCAGCACCCACGAGGTCGACAATGGTGACTGACCCTTCACTTGCGATGTGGCGGACCCCATCGACTCGCACGATTGTCCCGCGCCCTGCGGGTCCAGTGATCGAGTTGGCATCTGGACGACGACCTCCCCAGTTACTCACGAACGCCTGATTTCCCGAGAGCACGACGTCGAACGGAGCAACTCCCACATCGAATGCGCGCAGCACGCGCCCGTCGATCGCGTTGAGTTCAAGCAGCCGATTTGAGAGGTTTGCGCAGACGAAGAGGCGCGATCCATCGGGCGAGATTGCGAGACCAGCGGGAATCTCCTCCGCGCGTCGGGGCGCGTCAGCGTGTGGCAGCGGGATCGAAAAGAGTGCAGCGACCCCCTGCTGCGCATCCACCGAAAACACCTTGATGCTGCCGTTGACATTTGATAGGTAGATGCGAGTTCCATCGGGCGAGAAGATCAGACCAGTGAAACTTAGTTGCCCATCCTTGTCCGGGCTCAGAAACCGCGGCGAACTCGCGGTGGTTGGACCTGCAGTGTTCTTGTCTGAAGGAAGCGCGACGCGCTGAAGAACCTCGCCAGTCGCTGGTGACACGACAACCAAATCGTGCGTTTTTCCCGCTGTCACAAGTCGCGTGCCGTCAGGACTCAGCGCGAGTGCCTGTGGACGCATCTCTGGCAGTTCGACCTGAAGTCCAGATGGTGTAAGTCGCTGATTCGCCGGAGTCATGTACGCGTTGGGTCCAACCTGACCGACTGCCTCATCCGTCACGCTCGCCTGCGAGCAAGCTGCCCAGAGAGGTGCCGCGAGGGCAAGAGTGAACCTCATGAAGACCGCCGAGGCGCTCGGAGTGGATCGCATGGGTGCCGAGCGTACGCAGTCTCACGCTGAACGCATGTGGTGGCGGTACGCTCAACGAATGCTCGAAATTGTGTGGCCGACACTTCCATCGCAGTTACGCGATGAACTCATCTTGCAATGTGTGAAGCATCTCAAGAGCGCTCCTGATGATTGCGATGCATTCGCGAAACTCGTTGCGGACATCACCAAGTCACGCGCCGCAACGGTGAAATCGCAGTGGCGGCTCGCCAACATCTATGGCACACGACTTGCGTTGGCGCGCGAACCACAGCGCGCCGCACCGTTCTTTGCGCTGACATTCATGACGATGCGCGCACCAGAAGTCGCAGCGCTTTACGAGGCACTGGGCGCAACACACAAGGACCTCGCCGTCGACGAGTCTTCTGTGACAACCCCTCCCCCGCAGGAGCGCTTTGCGACCGCGCTCACCAAGGGCGTCGACGGAGTCGCGCCCGCCATCGTTCGGTGCATGATCGCTGTGATTGCAGACGCCGGGATCGACAGTTGGCAGGCTCCGGCGCGCGCAGCACTCGCTGCACACACAGCGACCTGATGCTGCTCGGAGCATCCGGTCTTTCGAAATCCCACGGACTGCGCGAACTTTTTCGCGGGGTTTCGCTCACAATTGCTTCTGGCGATCGGGTGGGTTTCATCGGTCCAAATGGATCAGGCAAGAGCACGATGCTTCGCATGCTCGCGGGGGCAGAAGAACCAGACGAAGGGCTCGTGCACACCCAGCGCGGAGTGGTTGTTGTGTATGTCCCTCAGCGCGACGAGTTCAGCGAGGGAGCAACTCCACGCACCGTTGCAGCGGCCGCCGCGATGAGCGCCGCCTCAGTGCACGGCGATGCGCATAAGGCAGAGGTGCTTGGCGGCATGATTCTCGGCAAGCTCGGATTCGCAGAATCGCGCATTGACGTGCCAGTCACGGCGCTCTCTGGTGGGTGGCGCAAACGACTCTCAATCGCGCGAGGCCTGTGCGAAGCGGGTGGCGCGCCTGATGTGCTCTTGCTCGATGAACCGACCAATCACCTCGATGTCGAGGGAATCCGCTGGCTCGAACAGTTTCTGGCTCGGCCGTCGAACGACATTCGGACGAATGCCTGCGTCTTCATCACCCACGACCGTGCATTTCTCGAGCGTGTCGCCACCCGCGTCGTCGAACTAAGCCGCGCCTATCCGCAGGGCACCCTCGCTGCAGAGGGTAACTACACGGAGTTTCT
>SYHM01000076.1 GCA_005799205.1 Planctomycetia bacterium
GCATGCATCTGCGTCATCTCATCGTCGTGCACAATCCGAGTCGAAATGCGCGCGAACCCACCATGCGATCGCATTGGAAGCAGCGGCAGCATTCGCGAGATACACGTCACCAACCACTGCGTATCCCCACCGATCACAGACACAACTTCAATGGATGGTTGTGTCGTGTTCACCGTGCGACGAGGTGGATGGGCACGAACTTCGGCTTGACACGACGCTCGAACTCGGAACGAAACTTTGTCACGATCGTGCGCACCGCCCAGTTGTTGCCATCGGCGAGCCCGCAGATCGTCGTCCCTTCGGATAGCCCCATCGATCCTGCGACTTCAACAAGAAGATCGAGGTCAGCCGTGGTGGCATCCCCTCGTTCGATGCGGGTAAGCAACTTGTAGATCCATCCCGACCCCTCTCGACAGGGAGTGCACTGACCGCACGACTCATTCATGAAGAACCGCGCGCAGTTTCTGGCAATTGCGACCATGTCTGTGTCTTCGTCGAAGATCGTCGGACAGGCCGTTCCGAGGCCGAGCACCCCGCACCGACGGCCGATGTCGAAGTCCATGACCGCATCGAACTGATCGGTGCCAAGCACACCCATCGAGACTCCACCAGCGATCGCTCCCTTGAACTTCTTGCCTTGGCGCATGCCTCCTGCATAGTCATTCACGAGCGAGCTAAGCGTGATGCCGAGTGGCGCTTCAAAACAGCCAGGCCGATTCACATGCCCTGAGACCCCCATCAACTTCGGCCCATACGAGGCCATTCCTCCGAATGAACTCTCGACCCCGATCGACTTCCACCAAGCGACCCCGCGCTCGATGATCGGTGGAACCGCCGCAAGGGTTTCGACGTTGTTGACGATGGTCGGCCGGCCGAAGAGTCCTTTGACGGCTGGGAACGGGGGTTTCACTCGCGGCCATCCACGCTTGCCTTCGATCGCTTCGAGTAACCCAGTCTCTTCGCCACAGATGTACGCACCCGCGCCGCGGTGCACGTGGCACTCCACAGCAAATTTCGCTTTCCCGCGCATCAGCCCCTGCTTGCCAAAAATGCCCGCGGCATAGGCCTCTTCGATCGCGCGCTCCATGACTCGTGCCTGATGGTGGTACTCACCTCGGATAAAGAAATACGCAACATCGAGTTTGCATGCGAAGCACGTAATCGCGATCCCCTCAAGCACGAGGTGCGGATCGAAATCGACGAGCAGGCGATCCTTGAAGGTGCCTGGCTCGGCTTCGTCGCAGTTGATGCACAGGTAGCGCGATCCTTTGCCATCGTCAGGAGCAAGGAACGACCACTTCAATCCTGCTGGAAACCCAGCTCCGCCACGACCCCGCAGCACCGCATCCTTCACGGTTGCGAGGACTTGCGCGGGTTCGAGGTCGAGCGCCTTCTCGAGCGCCCGATAGCCACCCGTCTTGACGAACTCGTCATACGACACAATGTGCCGCCCCTTTGGATCTGCATGTGGATGACAAGGAATGCGCTTGGTGAGAATTGGTTCAGGGAGTTTCATGAGTGCACCACCTGGCTATGCCCAACGCTCGCGCGCGCCTCGTCAATGAGGCGATCGACTCGTTCGATGGTCAGTCGTTCATGCAGCGTGTCATTGAAGAGCGCCACCGGAGCGCTGTCGCACGATCCGAGACACTCCATCGCGAGCAGCGTGAACATGCCGTCATCGGTCGTCTCATGCACATCAATGCCAAGTCGCGCTCGAACATGATCGAGGATCGCCTTGTGCCCGCAGATCTCGCATGCAAATGTTTGGCAGATTCCAATCACGCACCGCCCGACAGGCTCAGTGGTGTACTCCTCATAGAACGAAACCGTGTCGAGCACCTCCGATGGGGCAAGCTTGAGAAATGCTGCGATCTCAAGCATCGCCGCGTACGGAATGTGGCGATACGCGTGCTGCACATCATGCAGAATTGGCATGAGCGCACCGTGCGATGTCGCGTATCGCGGCAAGAGTTCACGCTGCCAACGCTCTTTCATCGCAGGGGTGCACAACTGGACTTGCGGGCGGGGCACGATGGTTGTGCCCGACAGATGAGTCTTCCACGACATGGTTTGTTCCAGGCTCTGAGCGGCTAGCGGTCGAGTTCGGCGGCAATGACGTTGAGTGAACCAAGCACCGCCACCGCATCGGCGAGTTGGTGTCCTTCGATCAGTTTTGAAAAGAGTTGAAAGTTGTAGAAAATCGGTGGTCGCACTCGAACCCGAAACGGGCAGCGGCTTCCGTCGGCCACGACGAGATATCCGAGCTCGCCATTGGGACCTTCGATGGCGCCGTACGCCTCGCCCACGGGCGTTTTCCATCCGCGGTTATGCATCAGTAACTCGAATTGCTGAATCGTCCCCTCGATCGAACCGTAGACGTCCCCCTTCGCCGGCAAACGCACCTTGCTATTCGACTGCGAGTCGATCGATCCGCTCGGAATGCGGTGAATCAGCTGCCGAATGATCGCGATGGACTGCTTGATTTCCTCAACGCGAACGAGATACCGGGCGAAGCAATCTCCGGTTGTCGCGATCGGCACATTGAACTTCACGGCGTCACATCCTTCGCCATCCCAGTTGTCGGCGAAACAGAGATAAGGGTCGTCCTTGCGCAGGTCGCGGCGGACACCAGAAGCCCGTGCAATGGGACCGGTCGCACCCCACGCGTTCGCCTCAGGGGCAGTCAGCACCCCAACGCCAACCAACCGATCGATGAAGATGCGGTTGCGATTGAGCAGCGATTCAATATCAGTCAGTGCCTTGGCCATCCGAACATCAGTGAACTCAGTCACCATTCGGATAAACACGTCGTCGTCTGGCAAATCGCGCCACGCGCCGCCAACGCGTGTCCAATCGGGATGGAATCGCTGACCAGTCACATACTCGATGATGTCATAGATGAATTCGCGCTCGTTGAAGCCGTACAAGAACCCAGTGAACGCCCCCAGGTCAAGGGCCGCGGCGCCTGCGCAGAGCAGGTGATTCTGTATGCGGCCAAGTTCACCCATGATGGTTCGAATCGCCTTGCAGCGCGGCGTGAGTTCGATGTCGAAGAGTTTCTCGATGGCTCCGTGCCAGGCCACATCGTTGCAGATAGGCGAGGCGTAGTCCATCCGACTGATCGTGCAGACATATTGGTTGTAGTCGTGATGCTCAGCGAGTTTCTCGAATCCCGAGTGCAGATATCCAATGTGGGGCGTTGCGCGCGCAATCCGTTCGCCATCGAGTTCGAGCACAAGTCGCAGAGTCGTGTGCGTGGCAGGATGCTGCGGCCCAAAGTTCAATACCCAGCGATCTGGAGAGTCCGCTTGCTCTGTGATGTACTCAGTCGTCTCAACTTCGAGACCATAACCCTCGTCGGGTTGCAGGGTGAACGGCATAGGCCAGCAAGTATAGGAACTAGCCGCGGAAGACGGCGCCGAGTCGCTTGCCAAGGACCGAGCTCGCGGCAAAGAGCGTCGCTGCGAGGAGCAGCATGGCCCATGCACCCATCGCGCTCGCGATTGCTGGACCGTCGCCGAGCCTGTCAAAGAGGGTGTAGATCGCCTTCGTGACTGGAAAGTCTGCTTCGCGTTGGGCCAGCAGCAGCGAATCAGAAACTTCGAGCATGGAGAGACTGAATGTCAGGAGCGCCCCCGCGAT
This sequence comes from Planctomycetia bacterium, assembly GCA_005799205.1. GTDB lineage: Bacteria > Planctomycetota > Phycisphaerae > Phycisphaerales > SM1A02 > F1-60-MAGs104. The sequence goes on from SYHM01000076.1 coordinate 3,646, forward strand.
CAGATTCGCTGCAACGAGTGGAATGACAATCGTGCGGATGATTCGGCTCGGTCGGGCGCCCGCACTCGATGCGGCCTCTTCAAGATCGACTGGAGTCTGCTCGAGCCCAGCGACAGTGGATCGCACGATGTACGGGAGGCGCCGAATCGCGTACGCGACGATCAAGAAGGGAAACGGGTTCGGCTGCGCGCCGACGATGTTGCCCCACGAGGCCAGCGGCGCCTGCGAAAACCACTGCCACCATGAGGCGGGAAGGACCCACTGCATCCACTGCAGCGCCGAAGGGGCACTCGCCGCAAAGGGCCATTCGAGGCTCATCGACACGAAACCGAACGCCATCACCAGTCCCGGCACAGCGATGGGCAGCATCACCATCAGATCAAGCAACCAGCGTCCTGGCAGTTTGGTTCGAACAAGAATACGGGCTGCTGCTATTCCAACGACGATGTCCAACACAACCGCGCACCCTGCAAGAAACAACGAGTTTCGAATCGCTCCCGCGGCAAGCGGATGTTGCAGCGCATTGGTGAAGTTTGCCCACGTGAAGGCCTGCGGCAGGATCGAGTGATACCAGCTTCCTGAGACCGACAATGCGCTGAGGAGCACCCCGATGTGAGGCAGGCACGCAATGAGTGCCACGCCGCCAAGCAGTGCCCATGCGCCGATCGTCCCACGCCAACCCAACACACGTTCCGTTCGTCTCACCGATGCCTTGGTCGATGCCGCCCCGCGAGATCGACCGAGGGTGACGCGTCCAATGAGGTAGATGCTCGTCGCGACAACGAACATCACAACAGTGAGTGCGTATGGCTGCCGAGACGATTCAATCTCTTTGAGTCCATCGAAAATCTGCACACTGGTGACGGCGCGAAAGCCGAACATGAGCGGAGTACCAAGTTCCGTAAAACTCCAAACGAAGACGATGGTTGCCCCCGCAAAGAACCCTGGGCGAACCATGGGAAGGGTGATGCGAACGAATCGTTGCCACGGAGACGCGCCGATGTTGCGTGCAGCTTCTTCGAGCCCTGGATCGATATTGGAAAGCGACGCGAGGATGTTGAGGTACAGGATTGGATAGAGCGCCAGACTCTGTACCACGATGATGCAGAAGAAGCCGCCGTGTAGTAGAAAGTCGATGGGATCGTGAATGATCGAGCAATCGAGCAAGAGCGTGTTCAGCGAGCCAGTTCTTCCAATAATCGCCTTGAGTCCAATCGCTCCTACGAACGGGGGCAAAATGAGCGGTGCAAGGAGGACTGCGTTGAGAAACCCCTTGCCCCAAAACGCACACCGAGCGCTGACAAGCGCCATCGGAAAAGCGACCAGCGCCGCACCAAGCGTCGTGAGCGCCCCGATCGTCAGTGCATTGATGAGGCCAGCGCGCAACTGCGCGTCTCGCAGTACATCCATCAGATGGAAAAGCGTCCAACCAGAGTCGTCGTGTACGGCCCCACGCACCGAGTACCAAATCGGAAGGAGCAGGAATCCTGAGAGAAAAATCAGGAGACCGGCGAAAACACAGGCATCAATTCGACGGGCTCGCACGCA
>SYHM01000077.1 GCA_005799205.1 Planctomycetia bacterium
GAATCGATGGCTCGTGCTCGCTGGGCGAGTACGATTTCGCAAGCGTGATGTCACTCATATCGAATCGAGTCTACAGGTCGATGCTGCTCACGATGGCGCTGCTCGCAGCATCCCCCACTGGATGCGACCGTCCAGCGGACGTCGGATCAATCGATGGAAAGGACCCGGCCGCGAGGCGCGCGGCAATGAGCGCAATTGAAATCTCACTGCGTGGCGCGCGCATCGATGAGGCACTCCGTATCGCCCAGCGACTCGCAGAGGTCGCACCAGACGATGCGGAGGCGTTCGAACTGCTTGCGCGCGCACAACTCGCACGGGCAACCTCTGCAACCGATCCAGTGAGTGTGCGCGAGTCACGCACTGCGGCCGCTGCGGCCTATGCGCGTGCAGTCGCACTGGGCGATCCAAGCGCTGGCCTGCTCAACGCCGCTGGAGTTGCTGCGCAGTTTGCAGGCGACCCACAGACCGCCGCACACTGCTTCGCTCGCGCGGCGGCGATCGACCCTGCGAATCCCCAGCATCCGCTCTTTGCGGGGCTCGCCCTGCTGCAAGTGGGACGGATCGACGACGCGCGCGTCGCACTCACAAGTGCCCGCACGCTCGACCCAGACTCTCCGTGGCCGATCACCGCGCTCTCTGGACTCACGCTGCAGACGGGCGATGCGCAGACCGCGCTGACACTCGCGCGCGAAGCACGTCGGCTCGATCCGCGCAATGACGAGTTGCGAGTCGCCGAAGCGAAGGCCTTGCGCGCGCTCGCGCTGCATGAAGATGTGCTCACGCTGCTGCTTGCCCTTCCGCCCGAGGCACGATTGACCGAGGCCATCACATGGGAAATCGCCGCCGCGCACGAGGCGCTTGGCGACAAAGACCTCGCCGCTGAGGCATGGGGAGTCTGGGCAGAGAGCGCCGGTAGCGCCGACAGCGCGGTCGAGGCCGCGCGCAGGTGGACTGCTGCGGGCGATCCGATTCAGGCACAGAGTTGGATCGCAGTCGCTCGGCAGCGTGGATGGCGTGAACCGCTGCGCCCGTAAGCGTGCACAGTTAGGCAGTCAACCAACGTCCACCATCGAGTCGCACGGTGGTTCCGGTGATGAACGATGCTTCGAGCGCGAGCCACGCGGCGCACTGTGCGGCTTCCTCAACCGTTCCAGCACGGGCGAGCGGGGTGCGCGCGATGTACCGCTCTTGAAACGCCACGTCGCATCCTTGAGGCCATGCCACAACTCCTGGGGCGATCGCGTTCACGCGAACTGTCGGAGCGAGTTCAAGTGCAAGAGCACTGACGATCGAACCCAGCGCCCCCTTCGACGCAAAGTACGAGGCGTGATCGCGGTAGAGGCGCCCCTCAGCGTGCATGTCGGTGAAACAGACGACTCCAGCGCCAGCGTCAAGCACGCTCGCCTCAAGCGACTTGCGAATCCCCTGGGTCAACATGAGGGGCGCGAGCGCGTTCACCCGAAAGTGCTCCAGCACATGCTCGCTATCAAGGTCGCCAAGTGGGCGTGCGTCATACCGCGCCGCACAGTGCACCACGGCGTCCAAACACTCCCCCGCGAAGGTCGCCGCAAGGGTCGACACGGCACTTGGATCGCTCAAGTCTGCCGCGCGCAGTTCGATCGTCGCCGCCGGGTGTCCGGCAGCCGCTGCACGCGCGCGGACTCGCGCGGCGGCCGCCTCCGCGCGCGCATCGAGGCACCGAACGGCCATCACGAGGTCATGCCCGCGCGAAGCGAACTCAAGTGCTGTGGCAAGACCCACGCGCGCTGCAGCTCCAGTCACGAGCGAGCGAGGTCGCCGCATCGACCGAGGCACCCGACGCGGCGATTGATCGGAAGGGTCCTGCTGATCCACCACGCTCATCCCCTCAGTATTACCATCGCAACGAGTTCGTGCGCGACGATCATCCTATTTCTTGTAACGGCAGGGACGACGCTGCCAACACGCGTTCGGCCGCCTCACGACGCTCGCGGCGACGTGTTGTTGTCGTCAGCGCGAGCGCGGCGATCCTGACCCTCACGTCGCTCGTCATGTTTCACGCGCGCATTGCGAGCGCGTACTTGGCGATGCGACTTGGAGAGACGGCCGGCGGAATCGTCACCATCACAAGTTTGCAGCTGAATGGATGGGATCGCGCCACGATCAACGGAGTCGAACTCGCTGCCCCCAACTGGACCCAAGCGGGCGCGCGCATCGCGCGCATCGATCGCATCGAGATTGAGTTCGACCTGCTCTCGCTGGTCTGGGGGCAGACAAAGGTGCGAGACCTCGCACTGCATGGAGTAGAAGTCACCCTCGTCGAAGACATCGAGCGTGGAAGCCAGTTCAATTTTCAACAACTCCAGCGGTGGACCGCTCCGACGACGAAGATCACCGCGCCGATCCTGATTGACCGGGCGGCACTCTCGTCGCTGACCCTCTCATTTCACAAGCTTCGTGGCGGCGTGCTCTCAGAGACTTCAGCGTTCGCCGCTGAGGCGAGGCTCGAACCTTCACCGGACGATCCAGCGCGATCGCTCTTTGATGTCAGGGTGCTGAAAGAGGCAATACACGCAAGCGGTTGGTGGAACCAGCAGACGCTCGCGTTCGACCTCGAAGTTGAAGGGCTTTCGGTTGGTGAGCGGCTCGCGCTCATCCTTCCGCGTCCCATGCGAGCGCTCGCAACGCAGGTCGACGCGAAGGGTGAGGTCACGCGGGCACACCTGTCACATGAGCCGGGCATGCCGTTGCACGGGGTGATGGAACTCACCGATGTACGCGCCACGCTGCCAACCGACGGGTTTAGTGATTGGGTGCGGTACGAGCACGGTGAGATCAAGGACGCGCTGGGCTATCCGCAGGTGCGGTTACGTACTGGCACTCTCGAGCTCACTGGATCGCAACTCGCATTCAAGGACCTTGACTTCGAACTCGTGAATACGTCGCGTGATGATCGGGTCGCGACGTTGCCGGTACGCGCTTCACTGACACTGGACTTTGCATCGATGACCCGCGAGGAGTTTCTGTGGGAGGACCGTGCGAAGTGGGCGGCGCAAGTGCGCGACCTCGCTGGGTTTGAACTGCGCGTCATGGTGCCCCACTTCTCGTGTGGCAAGTCGGCAAGCGACTCAGCGCTCGAAGTACCGCGCGCCGCAGCCGAGTTCATGCGCAGCTTTGGCGTGACTGAGCTCACCTTCGACCTCGGCATGCTCGTGACTCGACAGCCCCCATTTCTTCACGATGGCGCGCTTGTCGCAAGCCCCCTTGAGAGTTCTGCGACCCTCGTGATCACCGACGGCGTCGGGGCATTCGAGGAGTTTCCCTATCCGCTCCACGATGTGCAGGCAACAGTTCGATTCACTGGAATGGATGCCGACATCGCTGACCTGAGAGGACTCAGTCCGCAGGGAGACAATGTGATCGTCCACGGCACCATCACAGAGATGGGAAGCGATGCTGGGGTCGATCTCACAATCTCGTCGGGGGGCGGTCCCATTGATAGCGCGCTCATCAATAGTTTTCCAGAGGATGAGCGAGCACTGCTCTCGAGCCTCTTCTGGCACGAAGGCTTCGCGTCACTGCAAGCCGCTGGAGTGCTCTTCGATGCCGCGCAAGTCGCGCGCGCGACCGAGCAACTACCCCAGTGCGACAGTCAGTTGCGCGCGCTCACCGTCGATGCCAATTCGGATCCGATGCAGATTGCCGAACTTGCCGCGCAGGCTGGACGGCTTCGGCGAATCATCGACCAAGGCGCCTTTACTCCCGGCGGTCGTGTCGCGTTTACTCTCAATCTTTCGCGTGAGGCGACCCGTGACGCGGAGGTCATCGTGACGGGCGACATCCGAGTGCTCACCGCCGACATTCTCTCGACGACATTTCCGTACCCAGTACGTGCAACTGGCGGCGAACTTGTGATCCACCGCGATCGGATCGAGTTTGCGCGGGGCGTTCCCTTTCACACGCTGAGCGGCGCGCAGGGAATGTTCGACGGACGCATCGACTTGACTCCAGGTGTCGGTCCAGGTTCTTTTCAACCCCATCTCACCTTCGCATTGACGAATGAGAAGTTGAATCCTGTCTTCGTGATGGCGATTCCGCCTGCTGCCGGAGAAGTCGTCAATGGCTGGCCCGGAGCGGCACTTTCGAAGGGAGGTGCTGCCATCTCGCAATTCGATGTCCAGGGGGACATCTCGCTCGAGGGAACCATCGGTGCCTCGTCGAAAGGCCAGCTTGATGTGCAATGCGAGATCTCGCTCGACCATGGGTCCATTCATCCAGTTGGCGGCACAGGCGACCTGATTTCTGAGAGCAGTCTCGGCTGGCCAGCGGGATTCGGACTCGATGATTGCACGGGGCATTTTCGAGTCGACGAGCGAAGCGTCGAGATCGATTCCTTTCATGGGTCGCGTCGCGATGGGCGCGTCGAAGCGCACGGGATCGCACTGCTTGACGGTTCGAAAACGAACATGTCGATCGGATTGCGCGACATCGACCTCGCGGAGTACGCGATCAACTTGCTTCCCCACGATGAACGGGCTCGCGCTGAAGAACTCTGGGCTCGATACCAACCACGAGGACGGTTCGACGCTGACATCGTGCTCGCGTCTGCCGAAGTTGGCGGTCCGCTCGATGCGACGCTGACGGTGACCCCGCACTCGCTGGGACTCGTGATGGGGTCAGGCCCCATGGAGGCGCACTTCGACTCGGGGACTGTGCAGATTCACAACGACACCGTGAGCTGCCAGTCACTGACTGGCACGATCGGACCTCCTGATGGACTCCGCGCAGAACTTTGCCTGCATGGGCGTTATGGAGGCGATCAAGGTGCGCTCGACTTGACTGGAAGTGTTCGGCAAGGCCTTATCCACGGCCCTGTCGTTCGTGAACTTGCAACGCTGCTCTCAGCAGGAGGCGCGAGCACATTTCTTGATCGCTTTGGACCGCAAGGTCTGTACGACGCAGACTTCTCGTACTCCAAGAGCGCCCACGATGCGAACGGCGCCTATGAAATCGATGCGTGGGTGCACGACCTTTCGGTTGGCGACGAGGGTGGCCGGCTCGACATTGCCTTCGAAGCCCCTCCGCATATCCACGCGCGCAGCGAGCATCTTGAGATCACTCCCTGCCGCGGCACATTCGTAGGAGGCTCCCTCTCAGTGTGTGGATGGCTGACCACCGACGCATCGAACACAATCTGCTCAGGAGAGTTTCAGTGTGATCTCGAAGCGATCGGCACGGGTTCGCAAGTCATTGCAGCACTTCCACCAGGTGCGCGCGATCCGCTCCACGCGATGGGGTTCACGTGCGCAGACATTGCACGTGCGACGACGAACGTGCAGTTCTCGCAACGCGCCAACGGACTCGAGACCGATGTGCACTCCACGATTCACCTCTTCGATGCGGGTATCTCGGCCTCGGTCGGCCTCTCAAGTCTCGATGCGCACGTCGTGCTCGATCTTGCACACAACGGGGCCGGAACGAGCCTGCTCGCGGACGTCCGCCATGCAGCGTTTCGGATTGCAGACCGGGAGGTTGCTGATGTCCGCGCGAGGATCCGTCTCGCCCCAGGCGACTCGGCCCTCACCGTCGAGGAATGTGCTGGTTCGATGGGCGAGGGACGCGTGTGCGCCACCGCGCGCATCGAGACGGCCGCACCCTATGCCTATGAAGCAGAACTCGCACTCGGGGGCGTCCCCCTCGCTGCGCTCACCCGCCCAAGTGACGGAGTCGACACCACAACCCCCGCCCCCCAACGTGAACAAGGCCTTGTGGATGCACGGGTGGGAGTTGGCGGAGACTTCGTTGGAATCTCATCACGGCGCGGTCGCGGCTCAGCCATCATCCGAGAAGCCGAACTAGCCAGACTTCCAATCGCGCTCGCGCTCTTGCAGGTCACACAGTTGAGTCTGGCGTTTAACTCGGTTGTCGAACGCGGAGAGTTTCAATTCACGATTGACCAGAACTTGCTGAACTTTCAGACTTTCAACCTGAGCTGCAAGGATGTCATCCTCGATGGTGACGGATGGCTCAACATTGAAAGCACCGAGCTGGGACTTCGCCTGCGCAATCAGGGCAGAGTGCCCATCGTGAGCGCCATTCTCGGCGGGGTGTCGAATCAGATCTTTCAACTCGATGTACGCGGCACACTCCGCGAGCCGATTGGATCGATCGCCCCGCTTCCAGCGCTGATCCCCGCACCCGCAGTCCCCATCGCGCAGTTCATTCCATGAAACGAGCAACACTCCCTCGCCACTCTCCACAGATTCGCGCAGCGATTGATGAGGTTGTCGCGCTGGTTGCTCCTACCACGCTGAATCCGGCAGACCTCGCCAAGCGACGAATGCTCGTCTCTGAAATGGTCGCCACTTCGCTCAGCCTCTTCACCGACGAACTCACCACCGGCGAGTTGCGACTCGTTCGACAGGCGCTGCGCGAGATGCGCGCCGGATTCACGATGTTCAACCGCTACCGCACACTGCGAAAGGTCGCTCTTTTCGGGAGCGCTCGCACACCACGCGACCATCCCGATTACAAGGCCGCATTCGAGTGTTCACGCCTGCTTGCAGAGCGTGGTTGGATGACGATCACCGGCGCTGGTCCGGGCATCATGCAAGCAGGAATCGAAGGACCGACCCCAGAACAAGCGTTCGGACTCTCGATTCGACTTCCCTTCGAAGACAAGCCAAATCCGGTGATCGCCAATGACCCCAAGCTGCTGACATTTCGCTACTTCTTCACACGCAAACTCGCCTTTATGGGGAACGCCGACGCCGTCGCCGCATTTCCAGGAGGGTTCGGAACGCAAGACGAAGTCTTCGAAGCGCTCACACTCGTGCAAACAGGCCGCAACGCTGTGATTCCTATCGTGCTCGTCGAAGGGCACGATGCTCAGGGAGCTCCGCTGGGGTACTGGAAGCAATGGGAATCATTCGTGCGAGGTGCGATGCACAAGAACGGATGGATCAGTCCAGAAGACGAATGCCTCTATCAACTCGCCGACTCTCCAGCGACTGCGGTAGACATCGTCTCACGCTTCTACACGCGGTACCAGTCGAGTCGGTATGTCAACGATCAACTTGTGATTCGACTCGACGCGCCACTTCCCGCAAGCGCATGCTCCGCGTTCGATCGCGAGTTCGGAGCGCTCTGCGCGACAGGTGGATTCACGCAGGGCACAGAGTTTGAAGGCGACGATGCGCCAGCGGGAACACCCCGACTCTGGTTCACCCACAACCGAAAGTACTTTGGACTCGTGCGCAGACTCATCGACCGGATCAACGAATCATGAGCTGGCAAACGGGCTGGCTGATGGCAATGACGGTGTTGGTCGCTCCAACGGGGTGTGCTCCCGTTCCCGCGGTCGTGCCTCGGCCTGAAGGCGAGCCGGCACCGCCGGATCCCGTCGAGACGCGAGGCGAAACCGACAGCCCGACTCCGCTGATCCGAGTGACGCTGCCGGTCGATGACGGGACAAGTGACGGAGTCGCGGTCGTGCGCTGGCAGGTGTTCGACAACGAGAGCGTGATCTCAACCTATTTTCGCGAACACGCTCCAACGGCGATTGATCCCACCATCACCAAGCAACTCGCCCGCAACGGACTTCTTGTGGCAGAACTCGCTCACGACGAGATTCCAGATGCACTCGCGCATCTTGGAGGCACCTACGCCAACATTCGCGCGTGGCTCGGACAAGCGACAGATTGGCACCAGCTGACGGCGCTCCCAATTCGCGGCACACTTGCGACCGTCGTCGATGGCGCATCGAGACGACTTGCCGATGGATCGCTTCAACTCCTGCTGCGCGGCTGGACGGTTCCACTCGAATCCGGCGCGGTGACCGACCTCGAGATCCTTCCTGTCTTTCTGCCTGGCGGACGGGTTCCAGGAGCGCGCGCCACGCTGCGTGAACCGATCCCATCTGCCGGACTCTTCGCGTCACTTCCCCGTGGACGCGCTTTGATGATCACAGGAATGGCTCCGGCCACTGCGCGGCCATCGAGTACACGCGGACCAAGTTCAGGTCCTCCAGTCACACCTCCTAGAACGCTCGGAGAGTTACTGCTCACTCGACCAAGCGATGATTCTCAACCGATTCCGCAGCGACCAGTCGTGGTGATCATTCCGTTCCAGCCGGCGCATCACTTTGCGCCGGCCGCTGCCGTAGACTCGTCGACTCGCGAGCCACCGTGACAGCGCCTTCCCCGCCATTTTCGCCTCCCCCCTTCTCGACCGACGATGCTCGATCGATTCGGCATCGGCGTCGGATGCTTGGACTCTCGGTCATTCCGACGCTGCTGACACTGGGCAACCTCATCTGTGGATTCGCGGCGATCCACTATGCAAGCAAACCAATAGGACCGAGCAGTGTCATGGGATGGAGCACGCTCACGATCGCTGGGGCGCTCGTCTTTCTTGGCATGCTCTTCGACGGACTCGATGGATTCGCTGCACGATTGACAAAGTCCGCGAGCGAACTTGGCGCACAACTCGATTCGATGGCGGACATGGTCACCTTTGGGGTCGCCCCCGCGTTCATGGTGTTGCGACTTGTGAGCTACTACTACGGCGGTCCCGAGCACTACACCGGAATTTTGGGACCCGACGCTGACGGCGTCTACGGCAAGATCATTTGGGGAGCGGCGGCCTTTTACATCTGCTGCACCGCGCTACGACTCGCTCGATTCAATGCAGAGACGACCTCGGTCGATGAAGTCGATCACAGGTACTTCCGCGGGTTGCCTTCGCCAGGCGCGGGCGGCACCGTCGCGAGTCTCACCCTGTTGCACCAACACCTCACAGTCGTTCGATTTCACGAGGCGCCCCCAGATGGATTCGAGCGCACATCAGCATTGCTCTTGCCACTCGTCACGCTGCTCGTCTCTGCGGCCATGATCTCTCGCGTTCGATACGCGCATCTCATCAACCGGTACATGCGCACGAGCCAATCCTTTGCGTTCGTCGCATGGATGATGCTGCCGATCGTCTTTGCGATCTGGTGGTTTCAAGTCGCCCTTGCGGTCTGCTTCACTCTCTACGCGATCTCAGGTCCGGTCCAACTGCTTCTGCGATCGTTTCGCGGCACTCGGGCCACTCACCCGTGAGCGCCCCCTCAGCTCATCGTTCCCTTCCTGACCGCTTTGGATCATTCGGTGGTCGGTATGTCCCTGAAACGCTGGTTGGTGCGCTCGATGAACTCGAACGTGCATACATCGAGGCGCGGGCCGATCCCGTGTTTCAATCGACGCTTGATGAACTTCTAACGCATTTTGTCGGACGTGCAACGCCACTGACCCGAGCCGACCGCCTCAGTCGATACGCGGGTGGAGCGCAGATCGCACTCAAGCGCGAAGACCTCGCGCACACCGGCGCGCACAAGATCAACAACACCATGGGACAGGTGCTGCTCGCGAAGCGAATGAACAAGAAGCGCGTGATCGCCGAGACCGGCGCAGGGCAGCACGGCGTTGCGACTGCGACGGCGTGCGCGCACTTTGGCATTCCCTGCGAGGTCTACATGGGTGCTGAAGACGTGCGCCGACAATCTCTCAATGTCTTTCGCATGCGCCTGCTTGGAGCCACTGTGATTGAGGTGACGTCTGGTTCTCGCACGCTCAAGGATGCGACGAATGAAGCGATGCGCGACTGGATGGGATCGGTCGCCGAGACGCACTACGCCCTGGGCAGTGTGGTCGGTCCTCACCCATTTCCAACCATCGTGCGCGATTTTCAGAGTGTGATCGGCCGCGAATGCCGTGCGCAGTCGCTCACTCAGTTCGGCGCGCTGCCTGATGTGATCGTGGCATGTGTTGGGGGTGGATCGAATGCCGCCGGAATCTTTGCGCCATTCATCGGCGATCCGTCGGTCACACTTGTTGGAGTCGAAGCCGGAGGACGTGGACCAGGGGCTGGAGATCACGCCGCGCCACTGTCGCTCGGGTCGCCAGGAGTGCTGCATGGCTCGTACTCGTATGTGCTGCAGAACTCCGATGGCCAAACCGCCGACGTCCATTCGTGCAGCGCTGGACTCGACTATCCCGGGGTCGGTCCTGAACACTCGTACTGGCGCGACACCGGCCGCGTGCAGTACTGCGCCGTGACAGATGCGCAGGCACTTGATGCGTTTCAATTGCTTGCGAGGCAGGAAGGCATCATCCCCGCACTCGAAACTTCGCACGCCGTTTGGCGCGCAGTCGAGATCGCGCGAACGCTTCCACCGACCTCACTTGTGGTGATCAATGTGTCTGGCCGCGGCGACAAGGATGTCAACGAGGCGATGCGGCTGCTGAATCACTCTTGACTGGGCGCGACTCTTTCGGCGTGAACTCAAGCGCGATGGGATAGTGGTCGCTCGCGTATCCCGCTGGATGCGGATCGGTTTTCCAGTCGTACGCGTCACCAGGATGCAGTGTCGACAGAATGAAGAACGATCCATCAACGACTTCTTTCGAAAACCCACTTGACAACATGATGTAATCGATTGGCCTGCCAGATTCGTGGGTCGTGTACTTCTCGCGCAGCGCCTCGCGCTTGGCGTCGGGAAGCTTCTTGTCTTTCTCCGCGACTCGGTCTGCCTCTGGACGAAAGTCGTACCCGTTGATCAAGCCTGCAGCCCGATAGAACTTGCAAACATCCGACGCGGGCGTTGAGTTGAAATCCCCCATCAGGATCAGGTTGCGAGATGGGTCCTTCGTGAGGTCAGCGCGAATGAGTTCGACAATCTTTTCAGCCTCAGCGGCGCGGTGTGCCTCGAACGCCTTGCCTCCCGCCTTGTGATGAATCGCGTAGACGGTCAATTCGTACCCCCCTGGAAACTCGACATCGACCGCAAGTGGGCTGCGCTGAAACTTCGTCTCATCGTTGGGTGGACCCTGTTCCTTTTCTCCGTCGCCCTCCTTTGGTTCGCTCGGAAGCGGAGCAGCCGACGACTTCAGCTTCGCATCGAGAAAGACGCGCGGATTCTTGAGCGGAAAGCGCGAGAGAACCGACTGTTCAACTCCTCGGTAATACCCCGCGTCGAGGCTCTCAGCGAAGGTGTAGCCCATCCCTTTCAGGTATGTATCGCGAAACCACAGTAATGCCTCTTTCGACTCGACCTCCTCGACGATGAGCACATCGGCATCAAGCCGCTCGATCGCCTTGGCGAGTGACTTTGCGCGATCGTCCGTCACGCGCAACGACTCTTCTTCCCACTTGTTATCAAGCGATGGGTCATCGACGTGATCGAAGAGATTCTGCAGGTTGTATGCAGCAATGCGCACCGCGCCATTCTTCTTTGGAGGTGTTTCAATTCCGAATCGAAGCCCAGGACCGCGCTGCGGCTTCGCACTCTTGGCAGGCTGTTTGTCACTTGGCGCTTGCTTCGCGCCACTGGCAGCTGGTGACGCCTTCGACGCTGTCGACTGCCCCTGTACCGCGTCGACGAACAGAAGGGAAAGCGACGCGAACGCAGCAACGATGAGGTGCCTGTGTGAGAGCATTTCGCGATCGTAACGCATCCGCCGCGCGACTTCCTACCATCGCACGATGCCCGCATGGTCGAGTCGAAAGCGCTACGCGCAGTACCAGATTGAGTCGGCATCGCGACGCACGCAGCGAAAGTCTGAACGGACGGTCATCACGCGTCACGGCACCGAAGTGAGCGCGAAGCGTTCGCGCACGATTCTTCCGTTGATCAAGGCGTTTGTGAGATTCGTGCGGGCCGACACCCGCTCGGTGGTCATCGCGCTCGCCTGCGCATCGATCGCGGCAAGCCTCGAGTTGTTGCCGCCAGCGGCCACAAAGATTGCCATCGACAATGTCTTTGGCCGTTCGCCACTTCCCCCCGCACTCGCTGAGTGGCTGCCACGTTCGCTGTCAAACGCAGGTTCTCCGGAAGATCTCCTGATTGCCCTCTCGATCACAATCGTGAGCGTGTCGACGATCGCGGTCGGCATCGGACTCGTTGGGCGCTGGCTCGCGACGCGCACCGTCAAACGGGTTCAGAATCGTGTGAGGCGACTCGTCTTCACGCAAGCGATGCGACTTTCACTTTCGCGGGTCCAATCGATGCGCACGGGAGGCTTTGTCGCCACACTTCGAGAAGACGCTGGAGGAGTCGGCGACCTCGTCTTCAGCATGCTCTACAACCCCTGGCGCGCGGTGATCCAACTGATTGGCAGCCTTGCCGTGCTCGCACTCACCGACTGGCGACTGCTCATTGGCGCGCTCATGTTGCTTCCGATCATCGTCATCACCCATCGCACCTGGATCGGCCGCATTCGACCGATGTACCGCGACATCAAGGTCACCCGTGATCAGGTCGAAGCACATGCAACTGAGGTCTTCGGGGGCATGCGGGTCGTACGCGGATTCGCTCGAACTCGCACAGAAGCACTGCGCTACACCGAAGGCACGCATCTCATGTCGCGGCAAGAATTGCTCGTGTGGTGGTGGTCGCGCGGAGTCGATCTCGCGTGGGCACTGTTTATTCCAGTCGCCTCGGCGGCGCTGCTGTGGTACGGCGGCACGCAGGTTCTGCGCGGAACCCTGACCGCTGGTGATCTCGTGCTGTTCTTGACCTATGTCATGATGCTGCTGATTCCGATTCAGGTGCTTGCATCAAGCGCGACCGCTTTTCAGACCAACCTCGCGGGACTCGATCGAATCCTTGATTTGCTCGCCGAAGAGGGCGAGATGCCAGATCGCGCAGGCGCGTTGCGCCTTCCCAAGAGCGCGCTTCTGGGCGAAGTGTCTCTGCGCGGTGTCTGCTACCGCTATCCAGGATCGGACCACGATGTGTTGCACGACATCTCGTTGACCGCGCATCCAGGGCAAACCATTGCACTCGTGGGACCATCCGGCAGCGGCAAGACGACACTCTGCAATGTCATTGCTCGATTCTTCGACGCGACGGGTGGATCGGTCTCGATCGACGGGCGCGATCTTCGCGACATCACACTCAACTCGTGGCGCGAAGGGCTTGGCATTGTCGAGCAAGATGTGTTTCTCTTTGACGGCACCGTGGCAGACAACATTCGCTACGGCGATCGTGACGCACCGATCGACGCGGTCAGGCGAGCGTCAGACCTCGCCAATGCCAGCGAATTCATCGATCAACTGCCGGCGCGGTATGAAACTCGCATTGGCGAGCGCGGCGTTCGGCTCTCGGGGGGGCAACGCCAACGTCTTGCCATTGCGCGCGCGATCCTTGCCGACCCGCGCATCTTGATTCTCGACGAGGCAACGAGCAGTCTCGACTCACAGAGCGAACGCCTCATTCAACACGCGCTGACAACACTTGTTCGGAATCGAACGACCTTCGTCATCGCTCACCGACTGAGCACAGTTCAACATGCAGACCTGATTCTCGTGCTCGAGCGCGGGTCGATTACCGCAGCGGGAACCCACACTCACCTGATGGAAACAAGTGAGAAGTACCGACAAATGGTGTTGCTGCAGACGGCGATCCCCGCTGCGCCCGTCCACTGACCATATTCTTGCGCCATGACGATGACCTACGGCCAATACCTGCGCGTGCCAGAGCTGCTTGATTTGCAACACCCGCTCTCGGGTGGCAAGGACCACGACGAGACTCTGTTCATCATCATTCACCAGGTGTACGAACTCTGGTTCAAGCAACAGATTCATGAAGCACGGTTCTTGCAGCGAGCACTCGAGAATGGCGATGACCCCACTGCGGCATCAACTCTCAAGCGCATGCTCACGATTCTCAAGACAATGGTGGGACAGATCGATGTGCTCGAGACGATGAGTCCGGTGTCGTTTCTCTCGTTTCGATCGCTCCTCTCGAATGCAAGCGGTTTTCAGTCGGTGCAGTTTCGACAGTTCGAGTTCATCCTTGGCAATCGCAAGGCGGCGGCGGCTGAGCGCTACCCGCAGGGCAGCGCCGAGCGTGCAGGGCTTGTGAGTGGCTTGCAAGAGTTCACTCTGTGGCAGTCGTTCTTGAGAAGGCTTGTCCGCGGCGGATTCTCGATTCCAGCGCCGTTGCTCGCAGCGCCACTTCAGGAACTTCCGCAAAGCGACCCGCAACTCCAAGAGGTGTTGCTCGAGATTTATCACAAACATCCACACGAACGGGGACTCTGCGAACTGCTCGTGGACCTCGACGAGGGAATTCAAGAGTGGCGATACCGCCATGTCAAAATGGTTGAGCGCACCATTGGGGCGCGCATGGGTACGGGCGGATCGCCCGGCGCTGCCTACCTGCGAGCGACGCTTTTCACTCCACTCTTCACCGACTTGTGGACGATTCGCGATCGGATCTAGCGGGCGCTACTGGCCGAGCGCCCCAGAGGCTGAGCGAATCTGGATCTTGCCAGACGTGAGGTCCCAGTTCATCGCCGCCGCGCGAAGTGGAGTCCCCTGCCCCTTTGGAAGCACCGTCACGAGCCTTCCAGGCCGCGCGCGCAGTTGCGCCATTTGGGTGACGATGTTGTAGTCAAACTCTTCGCACTCGATGTCGTAGTCGGGTGTGCGAATGAAACACCGGCCAATACCTCGCACGCGCTGCAATTCGCTCGACCCTCCGAGATTGAAATTCGAGTTGACAACCGATCCCGTCGGCGCCGGAGCATCGTCTGGATCGCTCTGCGATCGCTCAAGTGTTGCCTCGAGTCGATCACAGGTGAGCGACATCGTGTCAGACTTCTGCGGTCCAGCACGCACTAGTTCAACCGACTGATCCATCGTCATCAGATAGCGACGGTCAACGAGCCGCGTCAGATTCATGCCTTGTTGCCATCGAAAGCGGCTCACCCCTTCGACGCCGCCACCTGCGACACGCGAGTCGCGTGCGCGATTCGCCTCGGTGTGGGGTTCACGGCCTTGTCCTGCGGGGACATTCACCAGAACGCTTCCCGCCCCTGGAACAACGGCCTCTCCCGTGACTGCGTCGTACTGGATCGTCTGTCCGCGCAGTTGAAAGAGCCGTGGATCACCGACCCGCTGGGCACTCTCCCAGACGAGATTCTCGATGCGTGCGTCACCCGAGGCGATGAGTCTTCTCGCCGAGGGTGTTGACTGACCATCGCGCCTCTCAAACTCGAGGTGTACATGCATCGCATCGAGTGCGTCGAACTCTTCAGCCCTCGGTTCTGCACGAACTCGCACGTCGCTGTCCAGATCAAGGGTCGCACCCGCCTGCTCGCGGTCATTGAATGACATCGCGCCCTTCCACTGCGCGTCGAGTTGCGGCTTCGCTGTGGGGGCGGCCGGAAGTGCGGCCTTCGCGCGAAGGCCTTCAGGCAACAAGGGGATCGTCCAACTGCGCGTGCGGCCGCCGCTCGGTGATGTTGCCGCGCGCGTGCGCTCATTCACCGCGAGTTCGCTGAGTGCCTCGATGAGAACCCCACCCCGGACGATTGAGATGTCTGGACGGCCAACTGTCCCACGAAGTGTCGCTGTCCCCTGCGGCGGAAGTGCCTCGAGTTCGCGAGCAAAGACGCGCGCGCCATCCTTGAGTTGCAACTGCACCCCATTGGTTGCCGTCACGCGGGCGACTTCGGCAGATCCAAGCGCTGGACTCGACGTCGCATTCGACTGGGCTGCCGCCGCCGTGCTCACGAACTCAGCGCGCAATCCATCGCACCAGATCGTTTGAGCAACATCGGTCGCCTCAACATCACCCGATGCGACAAGCAACTGAGGTGCGGTACGCCCCTGCGCATCACGAACGAGGTCGATGTCAATGTCGCTCCCGCGCAGCGCCATCCCCGCACTGTCTGCCAACTCGACATCGGTGCCATCAATCTGCACGCGCATGTCGCCTGGGCGCGATGGAACAGGGGCGTCCGTCGCCGCAGGTTCGAGCAGCAACTGACCGGTGTAACGCACAACGAGGAGATCGCCTTCGGACGGCTGTGGCTGGCGCTCGATTGGTGTCGCTGACATCGCCGCGGCTGCGAGTTGCGCAAAGACCCCCATCGGAGCAACGCGTCGCGGCGCCAAAACCATGTCGCGTGCCACGAGGTCGCTCTTGAGCGTAAAGAATGCGACGAGCAAGTCGCCCTTTGTCCATGCGCGTTCCTGCGGCGTGTACCGCAGCACCTCGACATCGTCGTGTAACTCGAGTCGATAGAAGCGTTCATCAGCGACGCGCGGCTCGACGAGTGAGACTGGCCACATCGCATCGCCCGACGACTGCGCAGTTTCGTTCTGCGCAATGCGCTGGGGTGATCCTGTATCCCCAGTGAACGAGAGGTGCTTTCCTTCGCGCGACCGATCAATCACGATTGGTCCGAGTGGATTCGCGACTGTCAGTCGCTCGATTGACTTGCCATCGCGACCGAGTTGCAGATCGAGTCCTTCGCCATCGAAGGTGAGCATGTCGGTGGTGAGCCGGAACGCCGATTGACACGCGATCGTGCCGAGCACTTGATCGAATTCGAGCTGCTCAGACTCAAGTATGAGTGCTGGGTGATCGCTCGCCAGATTCACTGGAGCGTTCGAAGAGGGTCGGTAGAGCCGAATCACCACGCCACCTTCAAACATCCCCGATTCGAGCGCGCGATTTGGAACATGCACACGACCCGATTCGGCGCGAAGGGTCGCGACCCGACCATCGTCAAAGTAAAAGACCGTGCGAGGCTGGGTCATCCCCATGAAGGCACTCGGCTGCGGATCGATCCGCTCGGCCGCATATTGCTGCGCAACGCGGCCATCCTTTCCGGCAACCTGAACCCATGCGCCTTGTTCGAGTTGCACGGTCGTGCCCGACGCGCGCGACTGTGCCGCAGCGCGCTCTTGAGCCGACAGGGGCCGGGGGGCAACGAGTTCTTCGATCGGCGTCGTCCGGTGCCGCTGTGCGCTTGGTAATCCCAAGTCGAACGCCCACGCTGCCGCAAGCAATCCGACGGCAATCACCCCTGATGCGGAGACGACGAGAGTTCGCGAAAGACGCGGGTTCATGAACGCGTTCGAGTGTAACTCGTGGCTGCGCTCATTCGCTGTTGAGCAACACCACCGCGGCGATGTCGTAGAAGGCGTGCGCCCCAACGCAGATTCCAAACCCGCGCACGACGTACAGCACTCCAAAGTAGCCACCCGCGAGCACAAAGAATGTTGCGCGACGCAGGTCCCACCCACCAGTCGCTGTATGAATCGGGTGATACAAAGCGAAGAGCACTGCCGAGAGTGCAATCGAGAGGGCGACCCCCCAACAATGCGACATGTGCAGCATCGTGCAGCAGATTGTGTGCAAGAGCGATATCAACAACATCCGAAAGATGAGTTCCTCGTAGATGCCTGCACCAATACTCATCGCCACACGGCCGAACGGCGAGAGCTGCAAGATGCCCTGTGGACCCGCTGGAATGAACGCGCGAGAAACAACTTGCGCGAGTACCAGCAGTGGAAGTGCCAACAGCACACTCTCGACGACCATGAGCAGCACTGTCGGAAGGTGCACAGTCCACGGCTTGCGAACGAGCACCTGCCACACGAGCAATACGAGCAACAACCCAACCCCTGGAAGCCCGAGAGCCGGAATGTTCAGTCGCGAGGGATCGATGCCGATGCTCGAGAAGAAGCGCACGAGTTCTTCGTGCGCGCCATTGGTGAGAGTCCCCTCGGCGCCACGAAGCGCAAAGACGAGTCCGAACTCATAGATGATCACGAGCGGCGCGACGAACGCGAGTATCTCAAGCGGTTGCCGTGAGCGATCGACATAACCCTCACGCGCGAGGCGATTCGAGCTACGAGCGCCAGGTACCGAGTCGGATCCGCGCGCGGGCCGCCGAGGTGCCATGTTCGTCAGAGTTCGTCAGAGTTCGTCAGTGTGACCGTGCGTCAGACGCACCGTGCGTCAGACGCACCGTGCGTCAAGCCGACTTCGACGCACTCAACTTGTTCAATCGCTTGGCAAGTCGGCTCTTGCGACGCGCCGCGGTGTTGCGGTGCATCGTCGGCGTGAGTGCAAAGCGGTCCAACATGCCTGAGAGCAGATTCAACGACTTCTGCGCAGCGGCCTTGTCGCCATCATGAATCGCCTTCAGGAAGACTTTGGTCTCTTCCTTCACCTTGGTGCGGCGCCATCGATTGCGGGCGCTGCGCTCTACATTTTGTCGAACTCGTTTCTTGGCCGATTCGGTATTTGGCACTGGAGATCCTCACATGAAAGACGCCGACCGCGCATGCGGTCCTCAAAGCGCCGGAGGGGTACTGTCGCAGAAACGCCCCTGCTTTGCAAGTGCATGAGCAAGTAGCACTTGACGGAGACGGGGGGTTGAGGAGAGCATAGGGGTCTATGGCTATTCGATCTGGAAGCGCAGGACCGCTCGTTGCACTCGTCGTTTTTGTTGTGGTGGCGGTTCTTTCGATGGTGGCTGCGATCTTCTTCTACACCAAGATGGGAGAGGCCACCGACGCGATGCAGGTTGCTCAGAAGCAATTGCAGGAAGTGATCACGGATGAACAGCGGGCAGGGTCTCGGGTGACCGCCTTCCAGTCGGGGGCAACCGAAAAGAATCAAACGCTCGTCGAGCACATCATTGAGCAGCAAGAGGCGCTTGCGACCCTCGTGGCGGGTGACCCAAGTTCAGATCTGGCGCAGATTCGCACAGCCCTCGCGCTCTCAGACGAGCAAACGGCCAAGCAGGCCCTCGACACCCTTCGACGCGACTTGGCGAGCGCCCTCAGCCGAGTGCAGGATCAAGTCAAGGCGAGCGAGCAGATTGCCGCTCAAGCTGAAGCCACCAAGTTGGAGGCCGACGAGAAGGTCAAGGCAGCGGACGAGAAGGTGCGCCAGCTCAGCGAGACGATCGCTCCCTACCGTGCGAGCAGCGAGCGCGCGCTCAGCGAAATCGCAGGGCTGAAGGACGAACTTATTCAGGCGCGAGATGCAGCTCATTCAGAGTTCGCAAACCAACTCTCCGAAGAAAAGGACAAGCAAGCGGTCCTCATCGCTACGACTCAGAATCTCACCGAGCGAGTCAATGTGCTGCAGAAGCAGCTCGAGCAGTTTCGCATCAAGCCGCGCGATCCTGCCCTGCTTGTTGATGGACACATCGTGGATCTCGGTGTGTCAAATGACCAGGTCTACATCTCGCTTGGAAGCAAGAATCACGTGCGCCCAGGGATGACCTTCGAGGTCTATCCAGATTCGTCGGCGATCCTGTACGACCCGAAGACCGATCGCCAGAGCCCCGGCAAGGCGAGCATCGAAGTCATCAAGGTTGGCGACACCACGAGCACTGCGCGCGTCACGCGCAGCAAGCGTGGATCATCAGTCTCGCGAGGTGATGTGCTCGCCAACGCCATCTACAGCCCTGACTATCAGTACAAGTTTCTTGTGCACGGCAAGTTCGATGTCGATACCGATGGAAAGGTCACCGACGGAGAAGCGAACTACATTCGCGGAAAGATTCAGGAGTGGGGCGGAGTCATCATCGATGGCGACACCCTGACCCCTGACGTTGATTTCGTGGTGATTGGCACCGTGCCTCCGCGGCGAATGGCTCAACCACTCGGCGAAGACAGCGCTGCCTATGCCGCGTACCTCGCAGAGAAGCGCGCGTACGACGCCTACTCAGAACTTGCCGAAGCGGCACGAGCTGCGCAGGTTCCGGTCCTCAACTGGAATCGCTTTCAGATTCTCACGGGCGCTGCCGAGCGCTGAGGGACCTCGTGCGTCGATCGGGCGCCCTGCACAATTCCATCGCGCTCGCGCAGTACGGGGCATTGCGATCCCTCTTTGGGGTCTTTCACATGTTCGGAGTCGATCAAAACATGCGCACGGCCGCAGGATTCGGCCGCGCGTATTTTCGCGCCATCCGCCGCCACCGCGAGCGCGCGATCGGACACATCACGCGCAGTCTTCCCGAACTCTCACACAACGAAGCGCACGCGCTGGCGCAGCGATC
>SYHM01000078.1 GCA_005799205.1 Planctomycetia bacterium
CACGACGAGTCTGCGCAGCAATCGCTCGCGCACGAGGCTGGGGTTTCCGTCGAGACCGTCAGGCGCCGCGTGCAACAATTGCACGAAGCGAATCCAATGCTCGGCCACCGTGGATGCCGCCTCGCTGTGACATATCCCGAGATTCTCGTCATGCAGGTGCGCGCGATCGTGGAGGCAGCAGTTGCCTGTCGATCCGAAGGAATCGACGCGCGTCCTGAAATCATGATTCCGCTGGTTGGAACAAAGGAAGAACTCACGCTGCTGCGTCGGCTCACCGAACAGACAATCACGCTTGTCCTGAACGAGCGAGGGATTCGTAAGTTCGAGATTCCAATTGGCACAATGATCGAGATTCCTCGTGCCGCGGTGACTGCCGACGAAGTCGCCGATGCAGCCGACTTCTTCTCATTCGGCACCAACGATCTCACGCAGATGACCTTCGGATTCAGCCGCGACGATGTCGGCTCGTTCATGCCCACCTACATCGACAAGGGGCTTCTGGAGCGCGATCCATTTCAGTCCATCGATGTTGGTGGAGTTGGCGCGCTTGTGGCGATGGCCTGCCACAAGGGTCGCGCGAAAAAACCGAAACTGAAACTCGGCGTGTGCGGTGAACATGGCGGTGACCCAGCGTCGATCAGATTCTTTCAGTCGTGTGGCCTGAACTATGTTTCGTGCTCGCCGTTTCGCGTGCCAGTCGCTCGACTCGCAGCGGCGCAGGCGGCGCTAAGGTGAACTGGATGCATCGCTTCGACGCCTGGTGGCCGCTTGCGTGGGCTGTCGCGGTGATCGCAGGATGCGAGGCCCCACCCGAAGTCCCGTGCGGCACGCAGTGCGCCGATCTGTACACGCGCCCTGATCCTGCGCCAACGATGGCGGTGCTGTTCGCGCCGCGAACGTACTCAGCGCCGTGGGTGACTTCGGGCATCACGCTCGATGGCAGACTTGACGAGGGCTCTTGGAAGGCTGCTCCTTGGACGGCCGACTTTCTCGACATTGAAGGCCCCGCGCGCCCGGCCCCGTGGCATCGAACGCGCGTCAAGATGATGTGGGATCGGAGCAACCTGTATGTCGCTGCAGAACTTGAAGAGCGCGACCTCTGGGCGACGCTGACGCATCACGATGAGATCGTCTACCGAGACAATGACTTCGAGATATTCGTCGATCCCGATGGCGACACGCGTGAGTACTACGAGATCGAAGTGAACGCAATCGGCACGATCTTTGACCTCTATCTGCCCGTGCCATACAGGGCGGGAGCAAAGGCCAACCATGATTGGACGGCGCGCGGTATGCGCGTAGCGATCCACTGCGACGGAACGATCAACGATTCGCGAGACATCGATCGAGCATGGCAACTCGAGATCGCGATTCCGTGGTCGGTGTTTACCCCGATGCCACCCGCCCTGGGAGAGTCAACCCATCAGCCAAGAGTTGGCGCGCCGCGCGCAGGTGACTCATGGCACATCAACTTCTCGCGCGTGCAGTGGATGCTTGAAAAACAGGGCGATTCCTATGCTAAAGTGAGCGGAAGACCAGAAGAGAACTGGACATGGACTCCGCAGTGGATGGTGGACATGCATGTTCCGCAGTGGTGGGGAGTCGTGACATTCGTCGCGCCCAGACCAGATCGTGAGGAGAGTTCGAAATGAAACGCGCAGGACCGCCAGACCCAGTACGACACCAGAGCACGATCATGGAAGCCCTGGGAATCTCTCCAGCAGGTGGTGGTTTGTATTCACAAGTCGTGCAGCGCATGTTGAGCGCAGCTGAGGTTGTTGGGCTTGAGAATGACTACCAGATGATCCTTGCGCGTCCTAAGAACGAGATCGTCGTGCACTTTCCGGTGCTCATGGATGATGGCGATCACCGCATGTTCACGGGATACCGCATTCAGCACAACGACGCGCTTGGTCCATTCAAGGGCGGATTGCGATTTGCGCCGCTGATGTCTCAGGATGACCTTGGCGGTCTCGCACTTCTGATGATGTTGAAGTGTGCGCTGTTGCGGCTTCCGTTTGGTGGCGCCGCGGGTGGGGTGATCTGCGATCCGCATGTCCTCTCTCGCGATGAGCTCAAGCGCGTGGTGCGTAGGTTCGCGACGGCGATTGCCCACCACATCGGTCCTGACTACGACATTCCAGGCCCTGACGTCGGCGCAGACACGCAGGTGATGGCGTGGTTTTCAGATACGGCCGCACAACTCACCCCTGATCGAAGTCGGCAGGGGATGCGTCCAATTGTGACCGGAAAGCCCGTCGAACTCGGTGGAGCGGCGGGTCGCGACATCGCGGTGGGCACGGGGTTTATCCACATGCTTCGCGACGCTCTACCCGACTTCAATCAAAAGCTGGCAGGGCTTCGCTTTTCGATCTGCGGCTTCGGCCTCGTCGGTAGCCAAGTCGCTCGCTTGCTCACGGCAGAGGGGGCGATCATGGTTGGAGTGCTTGATCGACGAGGAGGCATTGTCTCGGACGCCGGCATTGAACCAGAGGCGGCACGTGAACGCATCCGAATCGATGGCGCACTTCATGGAGTGCCTGGCACAAAGACAGTGACCGACGAGGAGTTCTTCCGCAGGCCAGTCGATCTGCTTGTCATCGCCGCTGGAGAACAAATCATGACCCGCGAGCGTGCCGAGTGGGTCGAGGCTCCGCTCGTCGCAGAACTCGCGCACGCTCCATGGACGGCCGACAGCGATGATGTGCTCTTTCAGCGCGGGGTGGATGTGCTGCCATCCGTGCTCTGCAATGCGGGGGCGGTTGTCGGGTCGTTTCTCGAGTGGACGCAGAATCGCACATACATCCCGTGGTCGCCGGTCGAGTTTGACCGGCAGATCGAGCAGTCAATGGTGCTTGCAAGTCGCAGAATGAAGCTCGCAAAGATGCGCTTTGAGTGCGACTGGAGAACGGCAGCCTACGCGGCAGCAGTCGAACATCTTGGGCGTGTGTACGCGCTGCGCGGCGTCTTCCCCTGACCCAGGAAGCGCGCATGTCATCGATCTTCACTCGGATCATTCAGCGCGAGATTCCCTCACACGAGGTCTATCGCGACGATTACGTCGTTGCGTTTCTCGACATTGCGCCACTCTCGCGTGGGCATGTGCTGGTGGTTCCGATCGAAGAGCGCGAATATCTGCACGAGCTCAGTGAAGCGAGCGCACGTGCGCTCGGGAGCGCCCTGCCACGCATCGCACGCGCGGTGATGGGGGCGACTGGGGCCACGGCTTACAACGTGCTTCAAAACAACGGGTCAGCCGCGCATCAAGCGGTTCCTCATGTGCACTTCCACATCATCCCGAAACCCGCCGCGGGAGCAGGCGGTGGGAGTGGGCTCGGCATCCACTGGCAGCCAACCCAACTGAACGCGCACGATGCTGCGACACTCGCCGACGGGATTCGCGCAGGCTGCGTCGGCGCCGACTCATGATCAGGCCGCTTTCGGATTGGCCTGCTGCGATTGAGGCAGTCGTTTCTCGGACGACAGCGTGGAATGCAGTGCACGTGCTTCGTGAGACCGCTTCGACTCAAGACTTCGCGAGAACACTGCCCGTTGGGTCGGTCGTGATTGCTGGGCGACAGCGCGCCGGTCGCGGCCGACTCGGGCGCGGATGGGCCGACACTGGCGAGGACGGGCTCGCGATGACGGTGACTGTTACAGCGCAGCCCCCAGAGCGCAGCGCGGTGGCTTGCGCGATTGCCGCTGCTGAAGCGATCGAGGAGCTGTGTCAAGCGTCATCGGGCGGAGCGCCACGCATCGGATTCAAGTGGCCGAACGATCTCATGGTTGCGAACAAGAAGCTGGGGGGAATTCTGATTGAGCGTCACGATGGAGTCGACTCAATCGGGATCGGAGTGAATTGCTCGCAGCGCTCGTTCTCAAATGAGATTGCGATGCGTGCGACAAGTCTCGCGCTGCATGGGTTCCTCGTGGACAGGCTTGATCTGGCGTGCGCCATCCTCACGAGCCTCGATCGCTGGCTCATCGCGCAGTCGGAGCAGATTGAAACCGCGTTCATCGCACGCGACATTCTTTGTGGAACCCGTGCAGCGTTTGGAACGCCAACCGGAGTCGTCGAGGGTCTCGTGGTCGGCATCGATCCCGTCCGTGGCCTGCGCGTGCGGACGAGTCGAGGCGACCAAGTACTCGCGGCTGCGACGACGCGCGTGCTCGTTCCAGAGGATCGACTTGAGTTGTGATTCGCCGCGCAATCCTCGTCCCATCTGCGTACGCTTGTGCTGATGACTCTGCCCAAGGGATGCACGTTGATCAGCGCGCTGACTGCTGCGATGGCGTGCACGAGTGCCCACGGAGCGCCCTTGGCTTCTGCAGTGCCGCAGCAATCCACCGTACCCGCGGCGTCGCAAAGCGAGCCGCCCCCTGCAACTCGACCCGATCTCTCAACGCTCACAGTTGACGAATCGATGAACACTCCCGTCGAGGCAACGGTCGCAGATCGCGGCGCACTCACAGCGCAAGGGCGCATGATGCCCTTTGAGCTCGCGATGCCACAGGGGTTTGATCGGGTGTACGCAGTGCCAGGGCGCCCAGGCCTCTTCTATCGTGCGAGTGGATGCCTCTACGCCGTTTTCACTGAGGGTGAGTACAAGAAGAGCAAGGAAGTGAGGCAGATCACTCTTGCTCCCGCGAATACGAGGTACTACATCGGGAAGCCAGATTGGTCGACGATCGTGGCTCCGAATGACATCCCAGGTGGAAGTGTGATGGCAGCGCGCGAACGGAGGGACACCGAGCCGCCTGAGCCACCCCACGTGGCGCGCGACGCAGAACGCCTCGATCAAGTTGACGGCAATGCGGCGAGTCCGCGAGTCGAGCGCAACGATGCGATC
Organism: Planctomycetia bacterium; assembly: GCA_005799205.1. Lineage (GTDB taxonomy): Bacteria > Planctomycetota > Phycisphaerae > Phycisphaerales > SM1A02 > F1-60-MAGs104. The sequence continues at coordinate 4,851 of SYHM01000078.1, forward strand.
TATGCACCGATTGGAACAGAACTTCCGCCGGTGTCAGGAAACGATGTTGGATTTGGAGGAGGAAGCGCTCGGGCCACCACTGCAACTGACACCGTCGCGCTCTCGAGCGCGATTGCGTTCGCGCCATCTCATCCAGATCTCGCGGCGTGGATGGGGGTGCTGCCCGAGGGTGTCAGCCGACACTGGGTCATCGGAGAGGGCGCTCATGCTCGACCGCGCATCGCGGTCGACTTGCTCTACCGCCAGAAGCGGCTCACACAGTTGATGCAGCACGCGACTGGATCGCCAGCGCAGGAGTGATGCAGTGGAGTCGCCTGGGAGACCTGTTGTCAGAGCGTTGTTGGCGTGCGCGGCGCTCTGTGTGACGGTTCAGAGTGCGGTCGCGCAGGAGCTTCCTCG